>NZ_LPWE01000011.1:452500-572967 GCF_001723355.1 Methyloceanibacter stevinii
CTGACCGCCAGCTAAGGTCCCAAAGTAATGGCTAAGTGTGAAAGGATGTGAGAATCCCAAAACAACCAGGAGGTTGGCTTAGAAGCAGCCATCCTTTAAAGAAAGCGTAACAGCTCACTGGTCTAAATAAGGGTTCTTGCGCCGACAATGTAACGGGGCTTAAGCCATTCACCGAAGCTGCGGGTGTGCTATGCACGCGGTAGCGGAGCGTTCCGTAAGCCTGCGAAGGAAACTCGTGAGAGTTTCTGGAGGTATCGGAAGAGCGAATGCTGACATGAGTAACGACAAGAAGTGTGAGAGACACTTCCGCCGAAAGTCCAAGGGTTCCTGCGCAATGCTAATCAGCGCAGGGTTAGCCGGCCCCTAAGGCGAGGGCGAAAGCCGTAGTCGATGGGAACCACGTTAATATTCGTGGGCCAGTGGGTGTGTGACGAATTCCGTATATTGTCTGATCTTATCGGATTGATCGGGCAATGAAGGAGTTCCAGGAAATAGCCCCCACGTGAGACCGTACCCTAAACCGACACAGGTGGACTGGTAGAGCATACCAAGGCGCTTGAGAGAACTACGTTGAAGGAACTCGGCAAAATACCCCCGTAACTTCGGGAGAAGGGGGCCCTGCACTTGGGCAACCAGGTGTAGGGGGCACAAGCCAGGGGGTGGCGACTGTTTATTAAAAACATAGGGCTCTGCGAAGTCGCAAGACGACGTATAGGGTCTGACGCCTGCCCGGTGCCGGAAGGTTAAGAGGAGGAGTGCAAGCTCTGAATCGAAGCCCCGGTAAACGGCGGCCGTAACTATAACGGTCCTAAGGTAGCGAAATTCCTTGTCGGGTAAGTTCCGACCTGCACGAATGGCGTAACGACTTCCCCACTGTCTCCAACGTAGACTCAGTGAAATTGAATTCCCCGTGAAGATGCGGGGTTCCTGCGGTTAGACGGAAAGACCCCGTGCACCTTTACTATAGCTTTACACTGGTATTCGTGACTGCATGTGTAGGATAGGTGGGAGACTTTGAACCAGGGGCGCAGTTCCTGGGGAGTCAACCTTGAAATACCACCCTTGTAATTATGGATATCTAACCGCGACCCGTTATCCGGGCCCGGGACAGTGTATGGTGGGTAGTTTGACTGGGGCGGTCGCCTCCCAAAGAGTAACGGAGGCGTACGAAGGTGGGCTCAAGCTGGTCGGAAATCAGCTGACGAGTGCAATGGCATAAGCCCGCTTGACTGCGAGAGCGACAGTTCGAGCAGAGACGAAAGTCGGTCATAGTGATCCGGTGGTCCCGTGTGGAAGGGCCATCGCTCAACGGATAAAAGGTACGCCGGGGATAACAGGCTGATGATGCCCAAGAGTCCATATCGACGGCATCGTTTGGCACCTCGATGTCGGCTCATCACATCCTGGGGCTGGAGCAGGTCCCAAGGGTTCGGCTGTTCGCCGATTAAAGTGGTACGTGAGCTGGGTTTAGAACGTCGTGAGACAGTTCGGTCCCTATCTGCCGTGGGTGTAGGAGAATTGAGAGGATCTGTCCCTAGTACGAGAGGACCGGGATGGACGTACCTCTGGTGGACCTGTTGTCGCGCCAGCGGCACAGCAGGGTAGCTAAGTACGGAAGGGATAACCGCTGAAAGCATCTAAGCGGGAAGCCCACCTCGAAACTAGTTCTCCCTTGAGAGCCGTGGAAGACCACCACGTTGATAGGCTGGATGTGGAAGCGCAGCAATGCGTGAAGCTAACCAGTACTAATCGCTCGATCGGCTTGATTGCTTTCATTGTCAGTACCCATCCTTTTTCGATGCGCTACCGTGCGTCGAAGGGCTGGGTAAGTTGAGACCAGATTTTCATAGCTAACCGTTCTTTGCTGGCCTGGTGATTTTGGCGGAGCGCCTACACCCGATCCCATCCCGAACTCGTCCGTGAAAAGCTCCAGCGCCGATGGTACTAAGTCTCAAGACTTGGGAGAGTAGGTCGTCGCCAGGCTTGCTAAGGACGGTTGGTTGTCTTCTGAGCGCGCGCCGCTATGGCAGGCGCTGCCTCTTGAAGCTTTATCGAGATATTCTCCTCTTCATGATTGTTGGCCCCGCTGTTGTTGGGCGCCTACCAAACAAACCGCCGTCTGGGTTTCCCAGCGGCGGTTTTTTGTGTTTGTTGGCTCTCGTTTCGAGAGGAGAGCCTTATGAGCCCGCCAGTCTGCCATGCGTTGGACGCTGCCGTTGCGGGGAGCTCCGCGTTGAAGTCTCGGCGCCGCCGCTTCTCACGTCGGCTTGTCATTGCCATGGGTGCCAGCGCATGAGCGCGAGCGCCTATTCGTTGACGGCGACCGTGCCCGCCGATTCGTTCCGGGTCGCCGCCGGGGTAGTGGTGCGTGGCGGCGCCAAGGGGCCTGAGCTCGAGCACTTTTTTTTGCCAGAATTGCCTCAGCTGGATGTTCACGAAGATTGTCGGTTTCGATGGTGTGGTGAATGTCAGGTCGGTGATGTTTGACGACCCAAGCTGGTCCGAGCCCTTTATCGAGACCATGACGCGAGACAAGCTGGCCTGGGCGTCAACGCCTGCGCGGCACAGCTATGAGGCGTTCCCGCCTATGGAGGACTTGCCGGAGTTGATGACAGCGTTCGCCGGGCGCTAGCCGGCAGCTTTGCGTGTCTCACAAGACCGCCGTATGGGTTTCCCAGCGGCGGTTTTTTGGTTGCCTGTTTTTTGTCTCAGCTCAGTGTCCTGAGGGACGAGGCGCGCTAGGCTTGTGTTCCTGACAAGAACAAGAGGGGCGCGAATGAAACGCCTTCCGAATGCATCGTGCTTTGCCGGGATCCTCGTTCCGGCCGTGTTGCTGGCCGGTCCGGGGCTCGCTTACGACGGCGAGGTCTACACGGTCTGCAAGCTCGACCCGAAGGGTGACAACTATCTGTCTCTGCGCAGTTGCCCGTCGAGCAAGTGTCGGGAGAAACTGCGGCTGCGGCCGGGGCAGTTCGTGCTGACGATCAACCCTTCTCCAGAGCGCGGGTGGCGGGCCGTGTTCGTCATGAGGGATATCAATGACGAGCGCGCCTATGAGGGCCCGCAAGGCTTTGTTTCCAACAAGTACATTTGCTACGTGGACATGACCGAGTAGGCCGGCGTTGGATCCTGCCTGCGGCGTTGTACCCGTTAGGGGGCATTGCGAACCGCGCTGGGCCCAGCCATAGTCCGCGCGCAATCACCACAAACCAAACGAGGAACGCGACAGATTATGTCTGACCGTATTGTCATGAGAGTGGGCGAGAGCCTTGTCGCCGGCGGACCGCCCGGCACGGCCGCGGAGCCGGAAGTGGCCATCGGCGAGATGGACGGCCCCATGGGCAGCGCCTTCGCCAATCTCCTTGGAGATCAGGTGAAGGGCCACAGCCGCGTGCTCGCGCTGTTGAACACCGACGTTATGGTGCGTCCGCCGACCATCTGCGTGAGCAAGGTCACGGTGGAGACGCGCGCTACACGAACATCCTCATGGGCACCGTGCAGTACGCCACGGCCATGGGTGTGCTCGACGCGGTGCGCTCCGGCGACATCCCGAAGGACAAGGCGGACGAGCTCGGCATCATCGTTTCGGTGTGGCTCAACCCGGGCATCGTCGACGTCGAGGATCTCGACCACCAAATCCTGTTCGACATTCACCGCAAGGCGACCTGGCAGGCCATCAACAAGGCCATGACCTATCAGCCGTCGATCGACTGGCTGCTCGAGAATCAGGACAAGGTCGTCCACAAATATTTCGAGAAGGCGCTGAAGGGCGAGTAGCTACAGCGTTCGTCTTTGGAAGAATCGAAAGCCGTCGCGGGTGCGCTCGCGGCGGCCTTTTTTTCGTGCTGCCGCCCTTAGCGGCCTGCGGCTTCTGTTTCGCAAGCGAGCGAAATGGCGCCCGGATCTGCCGCGCCCTCGCATGGAACGCCCGCGGCTGCCGCGCCGGGAACGACCGATGCCGCGCCGGCGAGGATCGTGGAGGCGCGCTTGGTCAGATTCTCCACCGGCTTCGCCTTCGCCGTCGAAATGCTACCCGTATATTCGTGCTGCCAGCGCCGCCCCGGCTTGAGATAGAAGGCGTTACCGCCGGCGACCGTCATATATTTTGCGGGGTAGGGATTCTTGTAGCTGGCCGCGTGGAAATGCATGGCCGGCCCGACTTTCGGGTGCCGCCCACCCTTCAGGACGGCATCGCTGGCCGACACCGCGACTTTCATCTGCTTGGGATCCATCCGCTTGGTCAGACGCCCGGCGCGAACTGTTTGTGCTGACCGACGACACCGCAGATCGTGTTGGGAAAGCGTTCGGACTCCAGCCGGTTCATGACCACCGTTCCGACGGCCATGCTGCCGTCGTAACTGGAGCGGTTGGACTCGAAATACATGGCCCGGACGAGGCACTCGCGCTCGTCCGTGGTTGCGGCCATGGGCAGACCGCCGGGCGAACGTCCCGTGCAGCCGCTGAGGCACAGCGCGGTTAGGATGACAGCGCTTGCCGCTGCCAAAAATGTCCCCCGGATGGCCAGTCTGGTATCCCCTCTGTCGCGAAGTCCCCCTCGCCCGGTCCCAATCGCTGGGGTCGGGCAGGTGCGGTTCCGGCCCAGACAGACCGGTACGCGCCCATGCTAAGCAGCAAAAGTTGCCCTGAGATTGACGCGTCGGACTTTCTAGGGTTTCTAGGCCACTAGGCGCCGCCGCTCAACGGATTCCTTCACGCTCCCGTTTGGAGTCCCCGTCTTGCGGTACGAGGGCAGGGCCTGCAAGCACTTGATTCAATGACGCTTGGCAAAGCGACGGAGCGCCGCACGTGACACCACGGCACAACACCCGAGGCCAAAAAGGGCCTAGAAGAACAACCCTGGTTGCGGCTCATTTCAGCTACTAGAGATTGTATATCTATGACGGATTTGGAGACGAGGATGGGGCGTGCGACGAGACACCGGATAGAAATCGTCCTCGCGCTTGCTCTTACCCTAGCTGCTTTCCTCTTCGTCGCCTTGGCCGTTTGGGCCGAGCAAGGGACCGGGATTTCCGTGTCCCAGGCCTGGGTCCGCCCGACGATCGGCGAAGGGCGCATTACGGCAGCCTATCTGAAAATCCAGAACATCGGGGACGATGCCGACGTGCTGCGCGGCGCGAGCTCTCCCAAGGCCGCGCGGGTCGAAATCCACGAAACGGAGATGACCGACGAGGGCGTCATGAAGATGAGGCCGCTCGGAGATGGTCTCGCCATTCCGGCTGGAGAAAGCGTCACCCTCAAGCCGGGCGGTACCCACATCATGGTCATGGGGCTCGACGGCGCGCTCGCCAAGGGCGCCTCTCTGCCGCTGACGTTGGACTTCGAAAAGGCCGGCGCGGTCGAGGTCTCCGTGCCTGCCGGGACGGGACCGGCCGATGCGCCGGGCGAGGCGGACGCCGCCGGCGAAGTCGATCACAGCCATCATTAGTGCACGGGTTGCGCTGCCCAGCGCGCCTATTTGCCGTCGCCGTGGTAGCCCGACAGCACGCAGGCATAAAGCGTCCGGGTCTGGTTCCGCACTAAGGGAACCTGGACCGGCGGAAGTTCGGTCACGTTGTCGAACTTTCCAATGATGCCGCGCCGGCAGGAGTGCACCGAGACCAGCAGAATGGGCTCCGGTACTCCGGCCACGAAGGGCCGCGTCATCTGGTAGTGATGATGCGGATCGGCTCTGCGCTTCCAGGCATAGATTGGGGTGTCCACGTCCCGCATGTAGTAGAGCAGCTCGGCAGTCATATCGCGCGTGTCCGCCAGGACGGCACCGTAGCGCCCCTCTGACAGAAGCTTGCGCACCGCGTCCGCCGTCTCCTCCCACGCGATCGACGACTGCAGGAAGGTCAGTTGCTCGAATGGTGTCCAGGTCCGCGCGAAGGCTGGGGCAATCCCGATCACGGCCGCGACGAGAATATGCAGGGCCATGGAGACCCCCAGCAGCACGCGGCGCCCATGCTCGATCAGGATCGCCGTGACGAATACCGTCGCGGCGGGATAAGCGGTGGCGGCCCAGTTGCCGTGCGCGCGTGACAGCAAGGCCTGGATCACCAGCGCCAAGAGGATGGGCAGCGAGAAGCTGAGCAGCAGCGTCTTGTTGGGATCGTCCGGGCGGCCGACATAGCGGATCGCGGCGCGGATCAGGACGGCAAAAAGGATCGGTCCGAACAGAGCGAACTGTGCCCCGACGAACTCCAACAGCTCGAGCGGATGCACATAGGGTGCGCGCCAGCCCATGTTGTCGCCGGTGTGCTTGGCCGTCGGCCAGCCGTGCTCGGCATTCCAGAAGATGTTCGGTGAGAACAGCGCGATGGCGATGAGCCCCGCCACGATGGCGCGGCCGCCCTTGAGCGCCTCGCGCGCCTCGCGCGACACGACGGCATGGCAGGCGATGCACAGCACTGCGTAGATCATGGCCTGCTTGGCCAGCAGACCCGTGCCGATGGCGAGCCCCAAGAGAATGGCGTAGCCCATGCTCTTCTGCTTCACGAGCATGACCCAGAAGAACATCATCAGCACCCAGAGGAAGATCAGCGGTGCATCCGTGGTGATCAACGCGGAGGCGTAGGAGACGCCCGGCAGGGTCGCGAAGACAATGGCCGTCCAGAACCCGACGCGCGCATTGAAGAGCGTGCGGGCAATGACGAAGAGCAGCCCGGACGCAGCGTATAGAGGATCGGGGAGGCGGCCCGCGTGCAGGCTTCCGACAGGCCGCAGGTCTCGCCCATGGTCCGGATGACCCAAGCGATCAATGGCGGCTTGGAGAAGTAGCCGAAGTCGAGGTCGCGCGACCAGGTCCAGTACTGGGCCTCGTCCATGACGAAATCGATCTTGGACGCATAGAGCGCCAGCAGCCGGAAAGCCAGCAGGATGCCGAGGCACAGGACCGTCAGAAGGGCGTAGCCCCGGTCGGATAAAGGCGGTCCAAACGGCGCGCCGGACGGCCCGGTCGCTTGCGATTTTTCGTGGGCGGACAAGATGGCTTCCTCTGGAGGGGCTAGGCGAGCGTCTCAACCCCTAGAGGGCTGAAATATTTAACAGAATTATGTCAGGAGTGGTGCATCCTACATCTGGACGTCAATCTTGAACATCACTATGGTCGCTTCGACCACCACTCGCGTTCCGTAGGGGATCATATGCCAGGCGATTTGGCGCCGGGCGGCGCCGTCCGCATCTCCGTTGTCATTCCTGCGTTCAACGAGCAAGGCAATATTGGTCGTCTGATCGAGGAGACCTACGACGCCGTGCCCGAGCCCATTCTTGGGGAGGTGATCGTTGTCGACGACGCCAGCGACGACGCGACGGCGGCCGAAATCAAAGCTCTGATCCCGGCTCATGGGACGCTGCGCTATTTGCGCCATGGGCGCCGGGCCGGCCAAAGCGCCTCGATGCGCACGGCGATCACGGCGGCGCGTTTCCCGGTGGTGGCGACCATGGACGGGGACGGGCAGAACGACCCGGCGGACATCGCAGGACTTTTTCGAGAAGCTCGGCGAGCCGGGTCGGAGCCCGCTCTTGTCGGTGGCGTGCGGGCCTCGCGCAAGGATACGGGCTCCAAGCGCTTCGCCTCCCGTTTCGCCAACTGGCTCCGCGACAAGGTCCTGGACGACGGCTGCCCGGACACCGGGTGCGGCATCAAGGTCTATCACCGTGACGCCTATCTCGAGCTGCCCTTCTTCACCAGCATGCACCGCTATCTTCCGGCCTTTTTCTTGACCTATGGCCATCAGGTGAGCTTCGCACCGGTCAACGATCGCCCGCGACTGGCAGGGCACTCGAAATACACCAATTTGGGCCGTGCGCTGATCGGTATCTACGATCTCGTCGGCGTAAGTTGGCTGCGCAAGCGCACCGATATCCCGCCCGTGGCTGAGCACGTCCACGGCGATGCCGCGAAGACTGGCGAGCGGCATATTCAACTTGTAAGCCAGAGAGGGTAACGCCCATGTTCGAGGGCCTCGCACAATGGTGGGCCGACAAGTCCGCCGCGGAACTAACTTGGCTTGGCATCGGCCTTTTCGCGCAGCTCATGTTCTCGATGCGATTCCTGATTCAGTGGATTGCCACCGAGCGCGCGCGCGCGTCCATCGTGCCCGAGACGTTCTGGTATTTCAGCTTCCTCGGCGGCCTCATGCTGTTGAGCTACGCCATCCACCGCATGGATCCGGTCTTCATCATCGGCCAGGCCACGGGGCTGGTCATCTACTCCCGCAATATCTATTTCATCTGGCAGGGGAAAAGGGTCGATGAGGGCCCCCCGGATGTCCCGGTGGAGGGCGAAGCCAAGCCGGCCAAGGGCGTTTGAGGCAAGCGTTTTGAGGCCGGCGGCGGGCCGCGGATCTTGGAGCACGCCGGGCTTTACAAAGCTGTCGTGAATCCCCTATTAAGGGGCCAGCGCCGCAGGCCGAAAGGGCCGCGTAAGTTTAGCGCTTTCAAACATCTTCGAACCTCTCTATAGGTTCTCCCCCTTCGCGGCGGGCCCATCCAGGCGCCCTCGCAGCCTAGGGGCGGCCCTTTGTTCCCAAAGGCCACTTGAATTGACGCGGGGTGGAGCAGCCCGGTAGCTCGTCAGGCTCATAACCTGAAGGTCGTAGGTTCAAATCCTACCCCCGCAACCAATTTCCCTAAGAAATACAGTAATTTAGGTGAATCGAGGTCCCCCGCCAGACCCCGAAACCGCCTAGCACACCTCTAGCACAAAAGTGACTTGCGCAATTCTCTGTGTTACACTGAGAGTTGTATGGAGGTGAGTCAGTTGGCGCGTCACGAAATTCTCGGTGGTTTGGTCCAGGTCTATAAGCGCGGTTCCGGGCGATATTGGCAGAGTTCGGCCTCGATCGATGGCACGCAGTACCGTGTATCGACCAAGGAAGAAGAGCTTTCCAGAGCCAAAGATTTCGCCGAGGACTGGTATCTCGCTTACGCGGTAAGGCGCGCGCCGGTCTTCTCACCTCAGAAAAGACGTTCGATCAGGCTGCCGACCAGTTTGAAAAAGAGTACGAGATTATCACGGAAGGTCATCGCAGCCCGGCATGGGTGAAGGGGCACAAAATCCGCCTTCGCCTCCATCTTCGTCCATTCTTCGGAAAACTGGGCCTCTCGGGGGTCACACCCGGCAAGGTCCAGGAATATCGGATGCACCGGGCGACGACGTCCCCCACGGGCAAACCGCCTGCCCGCAGCACGCTCCATGATGAGATTGTGACCTTGCGCCAGGTTCTGAAGACAGCTATCCGGCATGGTTGGCTGTCGCACCTGCCTGATCTCTCTCCGCCCTATCGCACGCAAGGCAAGATCGTTCATCGGCCATGGTTTAGCCCGGCCGAATACAAACAGCTCTATACTGCCACCCGCGAGCACGCAAAAACCGTCCGCGACCGGGATAAGTGGAGCGCGGAGCAGTTGCACGACTACGTCCTCTTCATGGCCAACACGGGCCTTCGCCCGGACGAAGCCAGGAACCTCCAGCACCGCGACGTGAGCGTGGTGAACGATGCGGCCACCAACCAGCGCATTCTCGAGATCGAAGTGCGTGGAAAACGGGGCGTCGGTTTCTGCAAAAGCATGCCGGGCGCGGTGCAGCCTTACCACGTCTGCGCAAGCGGGCGAAGCCCGTGCCCAAACAGCCAAAGGCTGAAGACTCTCTTGAACCAGAGGCAAGCCTTCCCGACGCGACCGATCCCGTGTTCCCCGGCAATCACATCAAGATGTTCAATGGCATCCTGCGTCGCTCAAAACTGAAATTGGATCGGGAAGGGAACAAACGAACCGCCTACAGCCTGCGCCACACATATATCTGTATGCGTCTGATAGAGGGCGCCGATATCTACGCCCTCGCAAAAAACTGCCGAACCAGCGTCGAGATGATCCAGAAATTTTATGCCGCGCATATCAAGGACTTGCTCGATACCTCGGCCATCAACGTCATGCGTCCAAAGCGGCCGCCCGCCACAAAGAATAGCGACGGTGGCCTGGAAGGCTTACAGCTTTAGCGTCCAGACTTTGACCTCCCGAAAAGAGAGACGCTTGCCGGCTCGAAGAATGCACACCGCTTGGCTTGTGTGCCCGCGGGGCTCGGGCCCATTTGCGGTTGATCGCGAAGGCGATCCGGGAGTTCAAGTCACTACTCCTGAGTATGGCGCATTCACTTCAGCCTATGTAGGCACAGCCAGAAACAACTGTGCCATCTGAACTGCGCATTGCAGAGCCAGCGCGGGGCTAGCGCACCCTCTCTTCCATGTCAGCAGTGGCGGCGAGCGCCTTCGTCGCGACCTGTCGGGCCTGTGCGCCGAAGCGTTGTGAGTATTCGCGGATGTCTTTGGGATAGCTGTGTGCGATGCCACGATCCGACATCAACGGCAGCAGCCGGTCATAATAAAAATAGGCAGCCTCCAGCGCGACGCTCAAATCTGGGTATCTGGGCTTGTTTCTCGGTCTCAGATATTCTTCGTTGAAGTGCGCCGCGTGATTGTCGCGATAGCCCTTCATGCGATTCCAGTAATCCTGCCAGGCGCTTTCCGGAATTCCGATGGCCTCGAGCAGTCCTTTCCGGAACTTATCGTGTTCGTCTTTGTGAATAATAGTCTTCCAGTGAACCGGCTGGCGGCTGTCTGAGCCGAACAGCTTCGACCACTCGATTACCGCCATATCGAGGCAATCGCCATATAGAACGCGCCAGAAATTAAGGCGCGGCTCCGGATCGCACCCCTGGAGGGCCCGCTTGATTTGAGCGTTCCGGACAAAAGAGGCGATGCCTGCCACGACGTATTTCATATCGGTGTTGTGCATTGCCCGCCTACCGCGGCTTCATCGGCGCACGACTATCTTCGCCGTCCCTCATCTAAGCGCGGATATCATGGACGCGCGCAGCGCGCGGTCAATAGCCGCCTGCACCACGTTCCGAGTAGTCGGACTTCGTCGGCAACGAGAACATTCAGTTCTGCTCATCAATTGTCCTGCGGACATTTCATTTCTCGCATGGTTCGGTGGTCAGTAGACTTATACGATGCCCCAGCAACGACGGGCTTTGCGAAAAAGAATCAGCTGTGATCGAGTGCATTCAATCCACTGGCCTGGAGGTCTCTCTATCGAAGAGCGACCACAAGGTGGGAGAAGACTGGACGAATACCGTCCCGACCGGCTTGTGGTGCGGGGCCATGGCCCAGGGCGCCGTGGCGACCGTCAGCGACCGGCACGGCCGGCAAGAATGGTTCGACGGACCAAAGAACGCGATCTGCAAAATTCTCCTCGATGAGGAAATCGATGCGCAGCATCTGCCGTTGCGTGACGGCACAATGCTCGCCGCCTTCGTGCGGGTTCTACCGGAAGCCCTGAGCGAGACCGTTGGCCCCGAATGGCTGGCCACGATCGAAATGGCGACGCCGTCGGCCCGGCGTATCGAAGGCACGATCGGTTCGACACTGGCTTGGCAGATGCTTGGCTGCCCGCTCAGCGGCGCGGCGCGGCGGCTGTATCTGACCGGTAAGGCCATGGAGCTGGTTTCCGTGGTCTTGGATGCCTGCGTCCGGCTGGACGAAGCCGGGCAGAGAGGCGAGGGGTCCAGCGGGCTGCCGTCCAAGGACATCAGGCGGCTCTACGAAGCCCGCGCCATCCTGATCGAGAATCTCGAGAACCCACCCACCGTTCCCGCGCTTGCCCGGGCGGTCGGACTAAATGCCCGAAAGCTCGGCATGGGCTTCAAGGAGCTTTTTGGTTCATCCGTATACGCCTTTGTGAAGAACCGCCGCCTCGAGCACGCCCATCTTCTTTTGCAGAACGGCGACGTCAACGTCGCCCAGGCGGCCTATGCATGCGGTTATCAGCCCGCGCACTTCTCCGCGGCGTTTCGGCAGCGGTTCGGGATACCGCCAAGCGCGCTGATGTTGGGCAGAAAGCGACCTGTCTGATTGCTGTCGTCGTAATCCGGAGACGAGGCTCCGCGCGCCGGCTTGTCGAACAATTCCAAAACTCAAGCACCGTGCCGCGCAAACGATCGTTTCGCGAATGTTTCAGTCGCGAATCCGAATACGACGACCGTTGCGGTTCTTTCGCCCGAAATGCTCGACTAGGCGCAACAAAGAACGACGAGTTTTCGGGGGACGTAATGTCAGAAGTTTTTCGCGGTGGCCGTCGCGCGCCACTGTATTTGGTTGCGCCTGCCTGCCTTCTAATGCTGCCCAGCATGGCACAGGCACAAGCCGAGGATGACGGCTCAGCCGTCTCCTCGGATGCTGCAACAGCCGAGACCGAGGGCGCCGGCTCGACCGCCGCGTCCGATTCCCTTGAAGCCGAAACGGGGCAAGACGCTTCGCAGACGACGAGCGACGACGACTCGTCGGTAGTCTTGGATTCGATGGTCGTCGAAGCACCCGAAGATCCTCCGCCGGTACAGAACCGTAAGCCCGCCCCAGGACCGAGCCGGTCCGTAGCGGCAAGCTCGCGGCGGCCGGCGCCGAGTCCGGTTCCTGCCGAGGCGCCGGTCGCCTTGACCACGCCGGAGAGTGAACTCGCGACCGCTGACACAACGCTCACAAGCAATTTCGATCTCCTTCGGGATTTCCCGGGCTCGGCAACGATCGTTGATCAGTCTCAGCTGCAGAGTGAGCAAATTTGGACGCTGCGCGATCTCAGCGGAAGCGCGCCCAACTTCACCGCCTTCGACGGCGGTGGCAACCGAATGACCAATTTGAGTGTGCGCGGTGTTCGGGAGCAAAGCTACCAGTCCGCACCCGAGATACTGCCGAGCGTTGCCTACTATATTGATGACGTGCCGTCGCTAACGACACTGGGCCGCGTCACCGTGTTCAACAACATCGGCAGCATTGCCATCGAGAAGGGCCCTCAGAACACCGGGTACGGCATGAGCATGGCGGGCGGCGTCATCGACATACGCTCGCCCGATCCGACCGAGACCGCGTCCGCCTATATCGATGGTTCGTACGGCAACTACGATGCGCACGAACTCACGGCAGGCATTTCGACGCCCATCTTCAAGGACGTTCTGTACCTCTCGGCCGACGGGGTCTGGATGGGCCGCGATGGGTTCTACGACAACATTGCCTTCGGCGGCGATCCCTATGGCGACAAGTCCGCGCTTGGTGGACGCGTCCGGTTAACGGCGAAGCCGTGGGAGAACGTCACCATCGACTACCAGTATCAGCGTGAAGATTTCCGGGATCAGGCAGACCCGTACATCTACATGCCTTTGACCAATCCCGATCCCTTCGTGGTCAACTTCGATCGTCCCGGCCATGATGACATCACCCAGGACCTCCAATCATTACGGGTCAAGGCGGACCTTGAGGCTTTCGACTTCATGTCGGTGACAGCCTACCGACAGTCGACGTGGGACTATCTCGCGGACGCCATTCAATATGGCCCCCTTTACGCCGACTTCCTCGGCGTCGGCCTCGAAGATGTAAACTCCTTCACGCAAGAGTTCCGCGTCGCATCCAATACCGATCCGTCGCAGCTGGGCTGGTCCGGCGGAATGTTCTTTGCGCATACGACGATGGACTACGAAGGCGGCTTCCTCTTCAATGACGGCACACCTGCGGGTGCGCCGACATTGGCGGAGACCGACTCTCGCGATTTCGCGGCGTATGGCGAAGTATCCGCTCCCGTCACCACCGCGATCAGGGTCCTCGGCGGCATTCGCTATGCCTGGGCAGGACGAGAGGGCAGCAACGAGTTCGCGCCGCCCTTTATCACGCGGGGCGAGGAGGAGTTCGGCGAAGTTCTGCCGTCGGTGTCGGTGGTCTACAGCAGCAATCCGAACATCTCGTATTTCGGAAAATATGCACGGGCCTTCAAGCCGGGAGGCTTCAATGCCCGCACCTATGCGTTCGACCCGTATTCGTTCGAGTATGGGGAAGAGACGTCTGACAATTTCGAGGTCGGCGTAAAGACGCTGAGCTTTGCCGGAACGCTGGAGGTCAATGGCTCGATCTTCTATTCGAAGTTCCACGACTATCAAGACCTGACTCAGCTCAGCCCCACGACGTTCGGCATCAGCAATGCCGACACGGCGCGATCCTACGGCGCCGAGATCGACGCGGCCTATCAGTTGACGCAGGCGTCAAGCTGTTCGGTGCCTTCGGCTACACGAATGCAAAGTACGACTCCTTCGATACGGTGCTCGGGGATTTCAGTGGGAACACGATCAGCTTCACGCCGGAGTTCACGGCCACGTACGGTATCGAGTACCAGGCCGCGTCGGGGCTCTACGGCTTGGCGAGAGCCCGGACGACCGGCAGCTACTATCTCGATGATGCGAACACGGCTGAGCAGGATACCTACACGTTGGTCGATCTGACGGCCGGCTATCGCTGGGGAAGCTTCGACGCGTCGGTGTTCGTCCACAACCTCACCGACCAGAGATACGTCGTGAATGCCTTCGGCCTCAGCGGACCAAACGGTGCGGAAATCGGCAGCATTGGCGATCCGCGCACCTACGGTGTACGTGGCCGGATGACGTTCTGAGCCGTGGCTCACTCTCGCGCCTTTTGAGTGAATGCAATGCCCCAATCCTTAGCATCACAGGCCACGGAAGGGGGAGCGGCCCTGGCGGGCGGTTCCCCGGCACGGGATCAGGCGCTGCTGATCGCTATGATAGGCCTGCTGTACTTCGCCCAAGGCATCCCGCTCGGTTTCATCTTCCAGGCCTTCCCAGCCATGTTGCGTGACGCGAAGGCGCCGTTGGAGTTGATCGCCTGGGTGCCGGCGCTGGGCCTGCCTTGGGCATTTAAGTTCCTCTGGGCGCCTCTGGTGGACTCGCGCTGGTCGGTGCGCATCGGCCGGCGCCGCACCTGGCTGCTCTCCATGCAATGTCTGATGGTTCTGGCGATGGCAGGGCTCGCCGTTGCGCCGATCGGTCCCGACGCGGCGCTCCTTCCCATGTCGCTATTGCTTCTCGCGTCGCTCGTCAGCGCCACCCAGGATATCGCCACGGATGGGCTCGCCGCGGAGAAGCTGCGGGGAGGCGCGCTCGTCGGCGTCAATGCACTGTCTGTCGGCGGCATGATGGCCGGTGTGATGCTCGGCGGGGCAGGGACACTGCTCGTGGTCGACGGGCTGGGATACACCGCGACGGTATCGGTGCTTGTCGCCGTGCTGGGAGTCTGCGCGGTCCCCGTGCTCGTCAGGCGTGAGGGGCCGGCGGTGTATGAGGAGAGTGCCGCCAAAGCATCGCTCCTGCGCGGGATCAAGCGGCCGCATTTTTTCGCCGTCCTCGCGGTCGCGGGCCTCTATGCATCCGCGCACATCACCGAAACCTCCCTCACGAAGCTGTTTCTGGTGGACGCCGGTTGGTCGCTCGACAAGATCGGCGTTGTTGCCACGGTCGGGAGCCTGGCCATGATCCTGCCGGGATGCGGCGGCGGTTCCTGGCTCCTTATGAAGATCGGGACGTGGCGAACGGCAATGATCGGCCTTGTGATTTGCGCGACGGCGCTACTCATCATGCTGGCGTTCGCGTTCGGCTACGCGACGCCGACGTTGCCGACCGTTGCAGTCGCAAGCGCGCTAGGGGGCATCGGGCTGGCGCTTGCCGCGGTCGCCGTATTCACAATTGCCATGCGGTTTTCAAGCAGCGGGAACCAGACGGGGACGGACGTTACCCTTTTTAAGAGCGCCAATGTCGTCGGCGAAATCGGAGCGGCGAGTGTGGCGACAATGATCGCGGCCAAGGCCGGATACGGTTCGGGGTTTGTCTTCGGTCTCGGCATGTTTTTCTTGGCGTTCCTGCTCGTGATGTTTGCCCGCCGCAGAACAAGGGGTCTGCACCTGGAGCCTTAAGGCCTCGGGCCGGGCATGCCGTGAGCCACAACACAAAACAACAGCATAGGGGAAGACGTCATGACGGCACTGAAGGTCTCGGAGATAGCGAAAGCGTTGCCGCTGCTTCAGGTCACACCGGATATAGGTGAGGACGAGGCCATGGAGGCCATCACGGTACTGGGCCTCTGCAACGGCAGCCTCATAGGACTGGTCCGTTTCAGCGGCCAGACGGCCTGGGAGCGTCATCCGGCGGGCGACGAGTTTCTGCACATCCTCGCAGGCAAGACCCACATCACCGTGCTGGCCGAAGGTGGACCGATGCGGTTCACGGCCGAGGCGGGTTCGGCCGTCGTCGTTCCCCGCGGCCTGTGGCACTCGCAGTGTCCAGACTCGGAGGTCACGACAATGTTCATTACGCCGGCGGCGGGTTCCGAGCGCTCGATGAAGAAGGATCCTCGAGTTGCGGGTTGAGCCTGGCGAGATCGCCGACGGTAACGGATGCGCGGTCAAATGGTCGTAGGAGTTTTCATCCGGCACGGGATGCTCGACCCAAAGTCGGGGGCGAGGAGCGCTCATGCCGTGCTATCGCGGGCCAAAGCCCGGCTTTGGCGCCAGGGCTGTGCGGACTATTCGCAGATTGTAATGCGCGATCCGCAGTTCCTGCGAGCCTTCCGGCAGGTCCGGAAGCAGCGCTGCAATGCTGTGCAGTATCGCCGTCAGTTCGGTTCTCGTCATGCGGGCTAACTCGTTGTGGGTCAGGGCTCTCATCGTCTTCCTCCGCTTGTTCTTCCAGCCGCGACCGCCGCGGCCTTGATGGCCGTTGCCCTGCGGCTTCGATCCGGCGGGCCGCACCGACCACGAAAGTGGAGGCCGTAACGTCAGAGGAGGAGCGCCTTAGCGCTTGCGGCCATACGAGCCGGCGAGGACGCGGAAATGGTCATGGACAAGGCCGCGTGGGACGCGGAATGGACAGGAGAAAAGAGATGGCGGGTAAGGAGTGCAGCCAAGCCTGTTTAGAGGGACGCATCACAGAGAGAGCAAAGAGCCGTCCGTCGGCCCGGCGCGTGCTTCCGCTTTTCACCGTTTCACGGAACTTGCGCCGAACGCTCAGTGCACCTGAGCAAGCCCCACGCGTTTAAACCCCCGCGTCATGGTGGCGTGCGAGACGTTGTAGCGTTCGGCGACGGCGCGGATGGACAAGCCTTCCTGAGCAACTAGCGCATGGCCGTTGAGGATGTCGCCTATGGACAGGGCGTAAGGTCTGCCGGGCTTGTTCCCGCGTTCGCGTGCGGCCTCCAGGCCGAGCACAGTGTTTTCCTGGATGATATCGCGCTGGAATTCGGCAAAGGCGGCGAAGAGGTGATAGACGAGCTTGCCGCCGGGCGTTGCCGTGTTGATGCCCTCGGCGAGCGAGCAAAAATGGATCCCCTCATTTCGAAAGCGTACCAGCAGGTCCGAGAGGTGCTGGACTGAGCGGCCCAGCCGGTCGAGCTTGAGGACCACCAGAACATCACCCGCTTCCAAGGTCCTGAGTGCCTTATCGAGGCCGGGGCGTTTGGCTTTCCCGCCCGAGATCCCGTGATCCCTGAAAATCAGATCGCACTGCGCGGCCTTCAGCGCATCAAGCTGCATACGGAGCTTTTGGTCCTGGGTGGAAACCCGCGCATATCCGATGCGGCGCCCGGGAGCTTTGATGTCTGGAAAATAGAGGTACGTCATGTCGTCACCTCGCCAAAATCGATCCTTTTTGCCGAGACGACTGAGGCGTCATTGCTTGTCCCATAAGGCGTCCGTTTCCCGCCGGTTTTCAAGTATTCATTTCTCATTTCTGCGATATTTTCTCTCCTCTTCAATAACGATCGTTTATGTTGAGCAGAAAACTACAGTTGTTTTCAAGTGTGTGTACGATTGTATGCGGTCTATCGAGCGCAGGTGTAGCTGCAGAAGGCGAAGCTCTCACTAGCAAGCGCTTTCTGGAATACCCGCAGACCACCCGTGACAACTACATCTCAACCGCTGCCATGATGGCTGGAGTGATCGCCACGCAGAACAAGCCTCCGCAGGCTCGGTGTGTGGACCAATGGATATCGAAGAACCACGATTCAGGTTTCCTGCCGGTTGTGGATGCGATGAAGAAATTTTCGGATGTCCACCCCGCAGGCGTAATCATTGCAGTCCTGACGAAGGCGTGCGGTTCCTTCAAGTACAGTGACTGAGGCTAGAGCTTCGGGATCGTTACGGCAGCAGTTGGAGAGGCGTTTAGTTTGGCGTTGTCGTCGGCAAGCATGATCTCAACGCTTTCCGGCATCTCTTCCATAATCTCGGTCTTGAACTTTTCTATCTCGTCGGCGGAAGGTGGGTTGTCTTGATCGCTCATGCGGTCCCGAATGCGGCCCAGCGTATCAACCTGATAGCGTTCGATGTCGGTGATCGTTCCGCCGAGATGCTGCACCGCTGCTTTGTCAGATAGGTACTGCTCGTGGCTCGGTTCGTTCCCGGTCCACGCGATGCTGGCGGCATCGGGCTCGCTTACTTCTTCGCCGTGCTCGGTCCAGACCTTGCCCTTCTCATCTCTGAACACGCGCGTGCCGTCCTGCAGCGCGCGGCGCTGTCGAGCGTTGTCTGCAAGTCGTGCTCCGCTTTCGCCAGGGCACGACGGGCTTTTTCAAGGGCGCGTTCCGCCGCTTGCTCGGCTTCACGCAATTTATCGAAGGTGTCGTTGTAGAGGGCGGCGTACTCGGCGTTGTTCGACAGCATCCATTGCAAGCGCGTCATGGCGTCGGCGTGGCGTTCTCCTTTGGACTTGCCGTCTCTGATGCGTTCCCGCTCGTCCGGGCTCAGAAACCGCTCCAGTCGGCCCGTCTCGCGCCCGGCCAGTTCGTTCTGAAGGTCGTCGAAATCCTGACGGCGCACAGCCGCGAAGAACGCGGCCTGTAAGTCTATTGCTGTTTCCGGTGTTTCCCCCATGCGACCCCTATATGTACTATCAGTATATTTTACCGTAATATCGGAACTTAAGTCAAAAAAGTGAAGAATATATTCGTGCTGGCGCTGATATATACTTATTTCCTTCCAATATAAAAACAGATGATCTACAATAGTATTGGCTGAATGATTTCAGTCGGGGCTTAGAAACCCCTAGCATTATGCGGCTGGCATCAGCCGTTATTGGTGTGTCTTCCTGAATTTGGCGAAGCGCGCCAGAGATGTCGCTTCTCGGTTATGGACCGGGAGGCGGCGGTGCATGTACAGGCTTCCGCCTTTGCTCGCACTTCGGTGCAGCCAGGCTCGCGGCTAAAGATCGCCGCGCCGTTCTCATAGTGCAGCGGTTTCTAACTCCCGGTCACCAGAGCCAACGCTCTCGGTGGCCGATTGTTTTTCAACTGCTGTTTGGGGGAGAGTTCCATGCGCTTTGTTCTTTTGTCACTGCTTTGTCTTCCGGCCTTCGCCGCCGGGCCCGCCTTGGCCCAAGGCGCGGACGAATCGTCGTCAGCGCCGCTGCCGGTCCGGATTGAAACGGATCACGCCGTAGGCGCCTTCGTTTTCATCGTCGATGATCAGCCCGTTGCGGTGCTGGATAAATCCGGCCTGACCGTATCCGGCGATATCGCCTATGGCGGCACGATTACCGATCTCGGCTCTGAAGGAGTAACGGACCGCCTGAACGCCTCCACAGAAACGGAGGCCGCCAATGATTAAGCGCTTTCTTCCTGCCTTCCTCGCCTTCGTCTTCATCTTTACGAGCGTCCCGGCCATGGCGCAGCTCGAGGGGCACGACTCCGCGCCCGGCGATTCCTGCGCGGACCTGCCCGCCGGTGCCACGCGGGTGAACGCGAGCCCGGAACAGGACGGGACAGAGATCCTACTCATTTGCGACGGCAGTGTGTGGCAATCGGCAGAAGCAGTGGACAACCTCGGCGATCACACCGCGACGAAGGATCTCAATCTCTCGGGAAACAATCTGGTCAATGGGGGCTCGGTACAGATCGCCAATGATTCAGATTCCTGCACCTCCGGCAAAGACGGCGCGATCCGTTATGTCAGCGGCGGCGATCCGCCCTGGGAGTTTTGTGACGGGGGCGCAACGACCTGGCTCCCTTTTAAGCAACCCCGGTGCGAGGACGATGACACCGGGGAATGTTACCTCGACGCTGACCGGGACAACGACGATCCTGATTTCATTGCGGCAAACATCGCTTACGGCGTGACCATTCTGGGCGTTACCGGGACTTACAGCGGTGTCGGCGATACCGTGCCGGACGCTTTCAGCTTCAATGACGTGACGGATGCCGATCTCGATACGCTCATACTTTCCAACGGAATAATGGTTGGCGGCATCGACGCACCCACCGGTGTGAGTGTCTCCGGGGAGGGGAATGCCGAAATCCGCATTGATGGCGGCAGTTGGGTAACAAGCGGCCATATCGAAGCAGGTCAGACACTTGAAGTGCGCCTAACCTCCAGCGCTTCCTTCGGTACTGCGCTAGCGGCCATCGTCGATATCGGCGGTGTAACAGACGAGTGGAACGTCATCACAGTTCCGCAAGATACCGAACCCGACGCTTTCGCCTTTGCCGACATGGCGGATCAGGAAGCCAGTACCCAAATCACCTCGAATACCGTCACCATCAACGGAATCAATACGGTCGTCGATATCTCCGTCAGCGGGGACGGCAACCCGGAATACCGCATTGACAGCGGACCCTGGACTTCCGCCGATGGTACGATCGAAGATGGCCAGACCTTAGAGATCCGCCTGACCAGTGATGCAACGGCGGGCGCAATGAGCAGCGCAACCATCACGGTTGGGGAGCTCAGCGATCAATGGGACGTCACCACTATAGATGTCGATACGGTACCGGACACGTTCACCTTTGCCGATGTCACGGATCGGGTCGTAGATACGCTAGTCATCTCCAACAGCGTGGCCATCACTGGGATTGATGCCCCGGCCAATATCTCCATCACCGGCGCCGGCAGCCCCGAATACCGCATTGACGGGGGAAGTTGGACGTCCGCTGACGACACCATTGCCAATGGGCAGACTTTGGAGCTGCGCCTGACCAGTTCAGCCAGCAATGTCACGCTTCATAGCGCAACCGTGACAATTGGCGGGATCAGCGACCAATGGAATGTCACTACGATTTCGGCGGGTAGTGACTGCACGGACAATTTTGTGAGCTGGAAAGGACCCAGCCAGAATCACTGCTATCAAGCTTTAAGCACCATATACGGAGGAACAGCCGGAGATATGGTCACTGTTCCGCACGGGGCAACCCATACGGTCACTTCCGCTTCTCCGGACTATAGCGGTTCACTCACTTTCACCTGTGACGACGGTACGATCGTCAATGGCAGCAAAAGTTGCACATATAGTTTTAACGGACATTGGGATTTTGATAGCTCTTGCTCTAGCGGTTGCCCGGGCTCATGCGGATCAATAACCCTATGGGACGGATGCAATAACGTTGGCGGGAAATGTAGAACCAGTACTAAAATTCTGAGTTCCTGGATGACTATGAAATGCAAGTCTGGTGAAAGCCCCTTTGACCCAGACCTTTAACGCCCACCTCTATCCATCAGGTCTTTCGAGGACCCTAGCGGAGAGGCGAAGTCGTCCCATGTGTGCCGTCCGCTCCTGCGCCCTGGCAAAGTGATCAGGCTCCGCTGTCAAAAAGCGGGCATGCATGGGTATTCAGGCGGGGTAATCGAAAAGATGCTCGACCAGCACGGCGCGGAAGGTTCCGAACGACAGGAACGTGTTCTCCATCGGATCGCTGTGACCACGCTCCAGCCTGCGGCTGTTCTGCAGCACCGTGGCGATCGTGACCATGTGAATGAGCCGGGCGCGCGGCGCGTCGGAGGCTGACGGTCGGGCAATTGCCTGCGCACAGTCACAGAAGCACGGTTAACCCGCCCAACACCGCCGTGAATGTTCGCGCGGCGGGCAATCACAATCATACGTATTCAGGAATCGTTCCTGGCGGTGGTTCGAACAGTATTGTCACCGGTAGCTGCAAGTTTGGAAGTCCTTGTAGCGGGACTTCGGATGCCAATGACAATCCTCTTTCCGCGACCATGAATCTACGGACGGGCAGCCTGTCATATTCAAGCAACGGCAGAACCAGCACCGCCGGCAATCATACGCACGCAGCCACAGTTGATATCGCGCCTTTCAATGTGACGTCTACGAATACCGGTAGCGGGCAGCCCATCGATCTGCGTCCACCATATCGCGCCTTCCTGTACTGCCAGAAGGATTGACGCATGCGCCTCCTCGGCCGTCGTTCCGTTCATGCGTAAACGCGCCACGTGGCCCGTGTCGCGCGCATTGAAGGCGAGGCGTTGCTGTCATGCCCGTGAGGGTGCTTCGTCGGCTTTGACACTCAATCTGTCCGTGAAGTCTTCAGTGTGCCGATGATGCCGCCGCGCGCGCTGTCCGCGCTTGAGACCCGACAAGGCAATCACGCGCCGCTACTACAGGTAGATATTTGGCCTAAACGTACTTGACCGTGTTTTAAGTATAACTTATCTTTAAAACCGTCGTATTTGAGTTATCTATCCGCCTCCGGGCGGTGAAACCTAAGAAGGTCTATGCTTCTTGGCCTGGATGACTCTGGCGATTTAGGGGTCTATTGCTGCTATTCTCTCTTGTGCTCCTGGTGCTCGCGCTGGAGGCAACGGAACCCTTTGTGCCCGCGCTGAGCGGAGAGAGTAAGACACCAAAGCTGTGCAGCCGCAGGCCCGGTCCCGGTTCGCGTTAGTTGGGGTGTTGGCGCCATGAATGAACCGTTTCCCGCACGCAAAGGCGGCGTCTTCTCGAAGAGATCAGGCGGGGGCAGCGACCTCTGGCGAGGCTCACTTGTAGGGTTGGCCAATTCGCTTGCCGCCCTGATTACCTTTCTGCTTCTGCCCGAGATATACGATCGGACCGTGGAGTGGATCGCCCACTTCACGGCCGCGCATTACGGCGCGGATTTCGTCGATTTCTGCAAGTTCGCCTGGCTGATCCTATTGGGGTGCATCATCTTCTTTACGGCCCGCGCCGGCACCGTCGCCCTTGTCGTTTCCGGGGGGATGACGCTCGCGCTGAAATTCGTTTAGCCGGGCGGAGTGGCGATTATGGCGTCCTCCGCATTCAACGAGCACTTCCGCTTCGGCAGCGCCGGCTGGGCCGACGGCTGGGACCTGCGGCACGCCGGGCTGTATCGCCGCAAAGGCCCGCAGATTGGGTTCTTCGGCAGGCAACCTCTCTTCCTCGATAGCGACGCGCCCATGCTCACCATTGGCGGCGCGGGCTCAGGCAAGCTGCGCGATCTGCTGGGCTATGTCGTTTGCAACACGCCGGGCCAGCGCATGATTGTTCTCGATCCCAGAGGCGAGCTTTCGGCAATCTCCTGGCATGTCCATGCCTCTCACCGTGAGTTTGCTTGGTACTGGAATCCCTTCGGGCTGCATGGCCTGCCGCAGCATGGCTGCAATCCGCTGGACCTGCTGGATGCAAGCCAGCCCACCTTCCATGCCGATTGCAAATTCGTCGCCCGTGCGCTGATTCCGCTCACCGGAACCGCCGAAAGCAAATATTTCGAGCAGCGGGCTGCAAGCTGGGTCGAGGCTTTCCTGAAATTCGACGTCGAACTTCGCGGCGCGACGAGCCTGCCAAGCTCGCCTCGATCGTAAACATGATCGAAACCGGTGATCCTCACTGGCCGGACTATCTCGAGGCTATGCTGGCTTCAGACTTCGACGATATACGGCGAACCGCTGGCGAGATCGCGACCAAGCAGCAGGACAGCCCGCGTGAGTTCGGCTCCGTCATGGGCGAGATCTATGCTCAACTCGGATTCCTCGACGATCCGGTCCTGCTAAGCCATCTTGAGGCGTCCGACTTCTCGCTGGAACAACTCTGCTCCCCCGCTCAGGTGGGCAAGCTGTTCCTGATCGTTCCGGCGGAGTACCTCGCGCAGCTCGGGCCGGTCCTGAGACTGCTTTTCACCGGCAGCATTCTCTGGAAATCGCGCAGGCCCGAGGCGCCGCGCATCATGATGCTGGTCGATGAGGCGGGTCAGCTTGGCGCTTTCGACTCGCTGCTCCGGGCTTTCACCTATGGGCGCGGCGCCGGCATCCGTCCCTGGGCGCTGTTCCAGGATGTCGGACAGATCATCCGCAATTACGGCCCGCCGGGGCTGCAGGGCTTTCTCGGCTCGGCGCAGATGCGCCAGTTCGTCGGCGTTCGCGACTATGAAACGGCACGCACCGTGTCCGGCATGCTCGGCACCGAAACGCTGGAATACATCGATCCGCGGCTGGAAGAAGCCGCCAGGCATCAAAAGATGCAGGCGCTAAAGCGCGCATTCAGCGGCGACGATCCATTTTCGGCGATGCTCGACATGGCACACCACAGCCGGAATGCAGAAACGCGCTCCAAGCATGGCCGCAAGCTCATGACGGAGGACGAGATCCTCGCTATGCCAGACGATAAGCAAATCCTCTTTATCTCCGGTAAGGACCTGCCGCCCGTCTATGCGGACAAGCGGCCCTATTTCGGGTGCCGGGACATGGCCGGACGCTACCTCCCAAATCCCTATCACCCGCCCGGCGATCGTGTGCGGATCGCACGTGGTTCGGCTCCAAATGGGCGCGGGTCGTCCGGGAGGACGTGCCGAAGGAATTATCCGTATACCCGCAATATGCGGACGGCAGTTGGGCCTATGTGTATGGCTACAGGCCGTCATGAGGGAGAGGGGCGGATGAGCAAATCAGATCAGTTCGGAAAAGCCGCAAGCGGCGCGGCCACCAAGGCCGAGCTCGAGAAGCGCATCGAGGCGCGACCCAGGCCGAAGGTTGAGCGCAACCTCACGCCGAAGGGGCCGCAAATGCTCAAGCTCCGTCAGACGCTCGACCAGGCGAATGAGAACCGCATCAACCATCTGCGCGAGCGGCTCGATAAAGCGAAGGCCGGTATGGAGAAAGATCGCGGCAAAGCACTGATGCGCGGCCGCGCCAAGCAGGCGTTTGACCGGGGAAGGTAGCGGCTTCGACGACAGGGCATTCACGCAACATCCATGGAGAATGTAATGAGGACTCCCATAGTTGCTTTGGCGCTTGGCGCGACTCTCATCCTGACCGGCTGCAACGAAGACTCGGAAGGGCTGCTTCTGGGCGAATGGTATTGCTCATCGTCAATGGGTGAGGGCGGCAAAGCCAATGAGCGAATCCTCTACCAGGAAGGCGGTCGTCGCCAGTCGCTGATGGAGATGATTATGCCTGTTGGCGACAACACCTTTGAGGTGAGAAGCCGCACCGAGGGGCGGTGGAGTCTTGACGGTGCAGCGCTTACGGAAGTCTCCGATCGTGTGCAGGTCGTCAACTTCGTTGTTGACGGGCGGGAGCTGAATCCGGACGACCCGTTGGTCCAGTCATTGGTCAATGGAGGCATTGAGGGCCTCGGCACGACTTTCACAATCGAGCAGCTCGATAACAAGGTCCTGGTAATGTCCGGGAGCCGCGGCGGCTGCATACGACAGTAGTCCCGGCGGAAGAAGATTCGCGTAACCGTGCGGGCAGGATTTTGGTCCCGTTGCCGGCATCCCTCCTTCTCGCCGGCTTGGCTCATCTGAACGCAAACGTGACCGGGCGCGCCGCGCGGGATCAAGGCATCCCGCCGTTTCCGCTGTCGCGGACCCTCGGCGGGAACCCTCCTTGACCCGGACGGCTGAAGCGCCCGGTCCGTAGGGAAAGCGTTCGAGCCAACCCGTAACAAAAGGAGAAACGACATGGCACGCTACACAAACAAATCCCGCACTGAGAAAACTCGCGAACCGAAGCCGCCCGCACTGGTCGCTTACCACGTGGCCGAGCGCGGCGAGGACAAGTCCTTCTGGACCCGCGTCGGCGCGGCCTGGGAGCACGAAGACCAGAAAGGCCTCACGCTTCAGCTCGACCTGTTCCCGATGGGTGGCGGACGCATCGTCCTTCGTGTCCCGTCCGAGGACACGCAAGAGCAGCCGTCAGAGCAACCGCAGGCGGAGAGCGCGTAAGCGCTCTCCTTCCAATCCTATCCTCTGCGAAATGCGCCCTCCGGGGCGCATTTTTTGCGCGGCCAGACGCTGCCGATCTAGCTGGCCGAGCCGAGGCGGTCGTTGCCGTTCTCATCGGTGCCGACTACCTGGTCAAATAGCCGGGGTAGTGGTCCTCCAGGTAGTTTCTCGTGAGCGCGACCAGGTCAGCCATCCGGGTAAACGGCACGCGGTAGTCGGGCACATCGCCGAAGGAGTTGAAGGCCATAAGCTCGCCGTTGACAAACGCCATGCAGTAGACGGGCGAAATCCTCGGCTCGTGGAGGACTTTGTAGCGAATGCCGCGCTTTTTCATGCTCTGTTCAAAGTACAACTCGTGAATTCCCGGAAATCCTTCTCCTGCGACGAGCAGGACGATCTCCTTCGACTCTTCGGCATAGTCCTTTGCGTAGCCGGTGGGGTCATAGGGCGCAGCCAGTTCCGGGAGCGCCGATGCGGGCGCGGCCACCTGAGCGTTGGCTGGGCCTGATACTGCGAAAGTCAGCAAGAACGTTAGGAATAGAGAGACACAAGAGACGGTGCGCATTTGGTTACCCTCAATGTCGCCCCCGCCTTGCTGATACAGGCATGATCATGCGGCGAGATTTCGGCCTCGGCACTCGTCATGGTTCGGGATGCCGGCAACTCAGTCAGCGTTCTTGCCGTCATGGTCAGTCCATTGCTATTGCCCGTCGAGGCAATCGCTTTGCCGGCCAGTCGGTAACGCCTTTGGTGGCGATTACGCAATGTCGAGTAGCGTTGCCCGATGTCAGGCGGCCGCATCATCCTTCGCGTCCCGTCGAAGGACACGCAGGAGCGATCGCACGCGGAGAGCGCGTAAGCGCTCTCCTTCCAATCTTATCCTCAGCGAAATGCGCCCTCCGGGGCGCATTTTCTTTTGCGTGAGCAATCGGCCCGGCATCATGGGGGAGATGAAGGAACGAGGAAACGGCGGCAGCCGGAAGAATGCAGGATCGGCCTACAAGATAAAGCTCCGCGGAAGGGACGGCGCACCCATGTCGATGCGCGAGCTGCGCCAGGGGCTTTTCGACATCGTGCGCGAGCTGGAACGCTACGAAGCCTATCGCGCCAAATGGGCCACGCTTTACCTGACATTGGTGGACGAAGACGGCAACGAGATCCGCATCGATACGCGCGGCGAGCGCATCCTCTACCCCTATAAGAGCATTGCCGACGAGAAAGGCCTGTGAGGCGGTTGCCTGGGCTTGTCGGCGGCACTTCCGGACCCTACGTTCGGCACATGACGCATGAGTATGAGTTGCACCACCGCGAAACCGGGCCGCTCGGCGAGAATGACGAATACTGGACACTGGTCGTGCCTGATCACGGCGTTCCGTACGTGCGGCATCAACGCTCTTGGGGCAATCCCTACCGCGGCGAGGTGAAACAGGATCCGCCCAGGGACACGCCGGTTGTAGACTTCCTGGAAGGCCAGAGCTTTGGCCCAGTGTATGACGCGCTGCTGAAACGCCTTCGCGAGCTTGATCTCGGTCCAGGTGCATAGGTAACAGCGCCACGGCTCTGTGGACCGCAGGCGCTATCCGCCCAGTTGAACTGTTCTTCCCCACCAGAATCGCGCTATTCCGAAGCTGCGGCTAACGAGGTCCGTACAATCATGAGTTAGCGCGGCCGCAGGGCCTGAGAGCAGCAGGCACCGCAGGGCGATAGGTGGCGATTTCAGAGCATTTGGCAGGCTCCGCTGTCTTTTTCCGGGTGCATACGATGGCACTCAGATAGACCTCCCCAGAGATATTATGTAAACTATAGGTTGTATGTAGGGCGCACTTTTGGGTTTGCTTCTCAAACCCGTGCGCTGCTCGGTTGGGGGAAGGCTTTCCCCCGCCGCAGGGCGACCCCCTTCTGGTACGCCCCTTGCCGCCGTCGAGGCGGACCGGGGCGTGGGCGCTCATAGCCGCTTGGCCTAGTCACTCTCACAGCCGTGACGGGCTGCGGTGTCCGCTCCGAAGGGCTCTGCCCTGCCGCTCGGGCGTCCCGTTTCGCCTGGCGGCGAGCGCAAAGACGTCGCGTACACGTCTTTGCGCATTCGGCCGGCTGGTCCGGCCGACGGCAAATTGCGGAGAGGGGCTCCCAATCTTGGTGCTCCGCAATTGCCGGTGGTGATTGTTGTGTCGAGTAAGGGGGCCCCGGTGGCGATCTATAGCTGCAACCTCAGGAGTATCGGCCGCAGCACGCATGCTGCGGGGACCGCGGGCGCCCACATACTCTATATCAGCCGGGCCGAGGCAAAGCCCGTCATCCTCGTCAATGAAATGCCGGCAGAGCCGCAGGCGGCGCGCAACTGGCTTGATCGCGCCGAGCGGGCGTCGCGCAAAAACGCCCGCGTCATTGACAAAATTCGTCTGGCTTTGCCGCGCGAACTCAGCGAGGACGAACGGAGCCGGCTGGTCCGGGACTTCATGGAAGACCTCGCTGGGGATGCCCGCATACCATGGTATGCAGCCATCCACTTTCGCGGAAAAGACAGCCACAATCCCCATGCCCATATCGCGGTACATGACCGCGATATGGATAGCGGCAAGCGCGTCTTGCGCTTGTCGGATTCGGCCCGTGACCGTGAGAGGGCGGGACTGCCCGGGCCGAAGGCAGTTGAATGGATACGGGAGCGCTGGGAACAGATCGGCAATCAGGCGCTCGAACGGTCGGGGCACGACGTTCGGATCGATCGGCGGACCCTGCAGGCGCAAGGGATTGATCGGGAACCAACCATCCATGAGGGGCCTCGCGCCCAGCATATCAACGACCGGGTGAAGCGCCCGGCATCAAAGCGCGTCCTAAACGGCGCCGGACGCTTAATCGACTATCCGGCCATTGACCGCGGCAAGACCCGGCGGGAGTTCAACGCCCAGGTTATCGATCTCAACCTCGAGCGCGCGGTTCGCTCCGGCCGGCCTGAGACGGCCGCCTGGGCGCAGTTCGAGCGCGACCAAATGGATAAGGACCGCGCGCTGAAAAGCGGCTCAAGGGCGAGCGCGCGAGCCGCACGCGGGAGGAGCGCTTCCTCTCCGGCAAGTTCGTGGCCGAGGGGAAGCGGGTTCGCGCAGAGCTCAGGCTCAACGCGCGCGCCGCAGCCGCCGAAGTGCAGGCCAAGTATGAGCGGCTGCGGGCTTCCATGCGGCTCAGGCACCATGTCGAGCGGCGGCGCCTGCGGACCAAGCACAAGGCGTTTCTGTCCAGGCTAGCCCGAAAGCTATCCCGGAGTGTCCGCGAACGGCACAAGGCCGAACGGGTGCGGCAGGTCGAAGCGCATCGGAAGGATCGTAGCGATATGAGCGGCAACTATGCCGAGGCCAAGTCTCAGACAAAAAACAGGCTCAATGCGCGTTACGGAATCAAGATCGAGGCGATTGAAAAACGGCGTCTCGTGGAACTCGCGGGCCTTCGAAAGCTACACCGCGAAGCGGAAATGGAAGCCGACAAGCTACGCCAGCAGCGTGAACGGGATCGAGAGCTGGGCCGTGAACTGACCGAGCAACGTATTCGCGAATGGAAAAAGACGCGCCGGAAAGAGCCACGGATTGGTGACAAACGTCTGCGCCCCGACTTTGAGAAGGCGGCACAGCCGGACCCTTCGAAAGAGGAAAGGCTGGGTTCGGCGATTGCGCGGCTAAGGCAACGCAGCAGACGCCAGAGGAGCCGCGATCGTGATCGCGGACATGAACGATGAGGTCGTGATTCGGCAGCAATGAGGTTACTCTGCACGCGAGGGAGATCAGGGTCGATGGGCTATCGCGCCTGGAACAACTACGAAGAGGCCGCGGAGCAGGAGCGCCGCGCGGTGGTGGCTCGAATGCCGTTTCGCGAGAGAGCTTTGCTGCGGTTCAGGCAAGTGCTCGTATTGGCCGCGCTTCTGGCTCTTCCTGCCATCGTCGTGCTGAAGCTGTTGAGGCTGTTTTGAAGCGGGCGCATCCCTGGGGGATCCCGGCGGGCAAGACTTTGCTTGCCATTGGCGTTCTTGTTCTCCCTTCGCCGAGCCTTGCGCGCGAGTGTTTTGACGACGCATCCGGGATCTGTCTCGGCGACAGCGGCGTGGCCGAGATTTCCGGACGAGCGCAAGTCACGGACGGCGATACGCTCGAACTGGGACCGGTCAGGATTCGCCTCTATGGCATCGACGCGCCTGAGGCGTCGCAGACATGCAAGAAGGACGACGGGCGAAGCTGGTCGTGCGGCAATGAGGCGACCGCGCACCTCGCAAAGTTGGTAGGCGACAAGCGCATCCGATGCCTGGCCAGAGAACATGATCCTTATAACCGGCCATTGGCGGTATGCACGGCCGAGGGCGACAGTCTCAATGCGCGTATGATCCGGGACGGTCTTGCATGGGCCTTCCTCGAATACTCGGACAGCTATCTTGCCATGGAGCGTGAAGCCCGCAAGGCGCGGACCGGCATCTGGCAAGGTTCTGCCGAACCGCCCTGGGAGTACCGAAAAGACCGCTGGCAGCGTGCCGCCGATGCTTCGCCTCGTCCGGGCTGTCCCATCAAGGGCAACATCAACAGCAATGGTGAGCACATCTATCACACGCCCTGGTCGCCAGTTTACGACCGGACGCAAATTGACACCGCCGCCGACGAACGCTGGTTCTGCGATGAGGCCGAAGCCACGGCCGCCGGGTGGCGGCCGGCACGTTGGCATTGAATCTGGACGCTTCCTCCTCGTCCGATCCTCACTCACTCTCCGTTCTTCGCGGCCTCTCATTCCATAGCCGCTTTTTTGGACGCGCGTGCCGCCCCGTCAACGGGCGGGGCCGTTCCCCTTCGCACTACTGCTCCGGTGACTGAGCGGCGTGTCCGCCCGTCCCTCCTTTTTGCGCGTCAATGAGAAACCGCTCAAAGAAAGGAGAGACATCATGACAAACAAATCGAACGAAACCGCTATCCAGCATATCCCGCTGGCCAAGCTTACGCCCTGGGACGGCAATGTCCGCCGTACCGGCGCATCGGAGGGCATCGACGAACTTGCCGCTTCCATCAAAGCGCACGGGCTCCTGCAATCGCTTGTCGTCCGCAAGGGCAAACGCGGCAAGTATGAGGTCGTCGCGGGCAGGCGGCGCTACCTGGCCTTGAAAGCGCTCCTGAAAAGCGGCGCCATCGGCAAGGACTATCCGGTGGCCTGCAGGCTCGCGGACGAAGAGCTTGATGCTACGGAGCTCAGTCTGGCCGAGAACATCGTGCGCCTGGCAATGCATCCCGCCGATCAGTTCGAGGCTTTCCGTGATCTGATGGACGGAGGCAGCGCCATTGCCGACATTGCGGCGCGGTTTGGCGTTTCCGAAAAGCTCGTCGCACAGCGCTTGCGTTTGGGCCGGGTCAGCCCCGTCATCCTGGATGCTTATCGCAAAGGTGAGATCAACCTTGAGCTCGTGCAGGCTTTCGCGATCAGCGACGACCACGCTGCGCAGGAGCGCATCTGGTCCGAACTGCCGGATTGGGAACGCTACCCACGTACCGTAAAACGGCTCCTCACTGAGGATGAGATTCCGTCGAGCGATAAGCGCGTGCGCCTTGTCGGCCTTGACACCTACATCGAGCTTGGCGGGCCTGTTCGCCGCGATCTCTTCGAGGCGGAAGATAGCGGCTACGTCCTTGATCCGGAATTGCTGGACCGGCTGGTTCTGGACAAGCTGCGCATTGCGGCAAGTGCCGTCACCGAAGAAGGCTGGCGCTGGGTCGAAATCGTATCCGAACTCGATTACGGGCGCCTGGCGACGTTCGAGCGGCGTTATGCAGAGCCGGCTGAACTTTCCGATGAAGATCAGGCCGAGTTGGACGCTCTCACAGCCGAATACGATGGCATCGTGGACACCGATGACGAGGATCAGATCGAAAGGCTTGATGCAATCGACAGCCGGATCGATGATCTTACGGCTAAGGCGCTCCGCTGGACCGATGATGTACTGGAACTAGCCGGGGCTATTGTCAGCGTTGGTCATGGCGGTGATATCCGCATCGAGCGCGGACTGGTGCGCCCGGAAGATGCACCTGCAGAAGACGCTGGTAGCTCCGACGTCGATCATGATGCGGACGAGCCTGCGGTCAAACTTTCGGCCCGGTTGGTTGAAGACCTGTCTGCCCGGAAGTCGGCTGCAATCAGCGCAGAGCTGGCCAAGCGTCCGGATGTGGCCCTGGTGGTCGTTGTCCATGCCTTGGCACTTGGTTCGTTCTACACCTATGCCAGAGGCCATAGCTGTCTGGAGCTCAGCGCATCCGTTCCTGCCATTGGTCAGAGCCTCTATGATGCCGATGGCTGCATTGACCTGAATGAGCTGGAAACAGTGCGCGAGTCCTGGCTCGCAAAGCTACCGCAAAACCCGGGTGGGCTTTGGGGCTGGTGCCTGGAGCAGTCCCATGAGGTTCTCTTGCAGATCCTGGCCGTCATTGCAGCGCGTAGCATCGATGCCGTGCAAAGCAAAGGCATGGCAGAGGGTGCATCCGAGCTACTTCATGCATCGGCGGTAGCCGAGGCTCTTGGCATAGAGATGGCCGGGCATTTTACGCCCACGGCGGACAACTTCTTTGGCCGCATCAGCGGCAAAGCCATCGGGGCAGCGATTGCCGAGGCGAAGGCCGTCACGCTGGCTCCCGGTTGGTCGAAAATGAAGAAGGCCGAGCTTGCCGCTCTTGCCGAGCGGGAAATCGCCGGTTCCGGGTGGTTGCCAAAGCCTATTCGCCTCTCAAACTCTGACGACTTGGATCATGGCGACGAGAGCCCCAATCTTAAAGCAGCATGCTAGCTGCTTTCTGGGCCGCGCCCGCTTAGGGCGCGGCCTAACCATCGTCTGCAAACGATATCTGCATGAAGAAGCTCGATGTTACTGCATTGCGGCGGCGCGTCCACTCCAGCGCGCCTCAAATGCCGCATCGTCGAAATGCAGAAGTGAGATCGTGCAGTCGTAGTTGTCGGAAACTATCACGTTCTCGGAGCAGGCCTGTCCCAGCCAGACTTGCTCGTCGTGCTCGGCGTAAGAAGTCCCACAGCTCTGGCGGCGCATTGCAAGCGATTGGGAAGGGAGCTCAATCGGTGGTGCGTTGCGTGTCCGATAGTAGAGCCCGGATTTCAGAGCCGGCTCGCTTGGACGCGCCCAAAGGATAAATCCATCTCTAGAAAGAACGAGCATTGCGCGCCGGTCGCAGAAATGGAGCCAGCGGAGTGTCGCGGCGATAAGCGAAACCTCATATCGATCGGCGCAGTTTCCAAGTTCATCGAGCGTGGGACGGTCACGCGCCCCGATCTGGCCCCTGAAATCGTCAAGGGGCATTAAGAGCGTCGCGGCAAATGTGTTTGCTTGCTGCTCTAGCTGACCGAATTCCGACTTCCAGTTTCTCATGTCTTCGCTGCTGCACCGAAGGCCCTTGGGGTATGCGAATCGATGAAGCAGGTAGTGACCGAATTCGTGAGCGAGCGTGAAGTTGATCCGCCCGTTCGACTTGATGTCGTTATTGTAGAGGATGCCCCATCCGGTTCTACCCGCCGGCGCGGGCACCAGAGCGCCTTCAAAGCGGTTAAGAGCATCGCCGCGGATCATCGTAATCGGATCCGCGGGAAACTTTTGGGCGGAGATTTCCCGCGCGACGGCTTTCACATCTATGGGAAAGCGATCAGCCCCGAGGACCGTCCGTAAGATAATCGAGATATCGTTGGCCCATCGCTCCGGCCCAAACGGTTTGCTCATTCATCCTCCCACAACTCGATCATGCGGCGGATTTTCTTCTTCACATCAGGATCCATCTCTCGGTACTTGCGAAAAAACATCTCATCTGTGGCGTCAGTTTCCGTGATGGTTTGATCTTTACCCAGCAGATAATCCATCGTGACCCCGAGTTCGGTCGCGATGGCAGATAGCTTCTCTGCCGATGGTCGCGGTGGCGTCCTGTTCTCAAGCTCCCAAATGTAGCTCTTGCTGGAGCCGGTTCGTACCGCGAGCTGGTCCAGTGTCAGCTTTTTTCCCTTGCGCAGCTCTGTAATTTCTCCCCCAGAGCGGTGGTCATCCTTCAGCCCTTCTTTGCTTTTCGGTCGGTTCGCTAGTCAGAACAATTTGTCCTTGACTACCGAATTCGACTCGCTATGTAATGTTCAGAGTACCGAACTTTTAATACCTCAGTCAAGAATACTGTTCCGCCGCTGGCTGGAAGGCCCGGCGCCAAAATATACTGGAGACGAATATGACAGCTCGCATTCATGCCTTTCCTCTCGGCAATGCCGACACCCTTTGCATCGATCTCGCCGACGGGCGGAAGATCCTCGTCGATTATGCCGCCATGAGGAACGTCGACGATGCCGCAGACAAGCGCTGCGATCTTCCCGAAGAGCTTCGCAAGGATCTCAAGAAGGCCGGGAGGGACTATTTCGATGTCCTCTGCATCACTCACACCGATACCGATCACTGCAAGGGCTTAGGTGAATTCTTCTGGCTGCGGCACGCTGCCCTCTATCAGGCGACGGCCGCATCAAGATTGACGAGCTGTGGGTCCCGGCCGCCGCCATCCTGGAGGAAAATCTTGTCGGCGATGCGCGGCTCGTCAGGGCCGAAGCGCGGCACCGGCTGCGCGAAGGCAAAGGCATTCGTGTTTTCTCCCGCCCCGAACGGCTCCGGAAATGGCTTGAGGATCAGGGCCTCGATTTCGAAAGCCGCAAGCACCTCATCGTCGATGCTGGCAGCCTGGTACCCGGTTACAGCAAGGATGGCCCCGAGCGCGCGGAGTTTTTCGTCCATTGCCCCTTCGGCTGGCGCCAGGACGAAAACACGGTCATCTCGCGTAACGAAGACTCCATCGTCATGCAGGCGACTTTCCTCGAGGCGGGCGCGAGACCCATTTGTTCCTGGCCTCGGACGTCAACTACGACACCCTCTCATTGATCGTCCAGACCACGCGCAAGCATGGAAACGAGCACCGGCTGCTTTGGGATCTGATGAAGTTGCCGCATCACTGCTCCTACCTTGCTTTGAGTCACGAGTGCGGTGAAGACGAAACCAAGCCCGTGCCCGAGGTGGCGTGGCTCTTCGAAGACCGCCGGAATCAAGGCGGTGATATTATTTCGCCGAGCTGCCCGATCCCTTCCAAGGGCTCTGAGGCTGACAAGAGCAACCAGCCTCCCCACCGGCAGGCTGCGAATTATCACAAGCGCATTTCCGGCGAGAAGAACGGCGAGTTCACGGTGACGATGGAGCATCCCTCCACCGAAAAGCCGGAGCGCTTCGCCTATAAGGTCACTGAGCGCGGAATCGCCTTCGACCTTGCTGCTCCGATGGTCAGCACCGTTGCGGCCGCCTCAACGACAAGGGCCGGTTGATGAGCGTAGAGGATTGGCTGCAGGCCTTTGGCGATCCAGTGGGGGCGGAGGCCTTGGAAGTACCCGGTGCTAAAGCCCTCGCTTCCTTCGTTGGAACTTACGGCGCGCACATTGCCGGCGTGTCGGAACTTTACCGCAAGTCGGAATGGGAGCTGATCGTCCTGGATTTTCGCACCGGGCGTCCGCAAGACAGCGCCTATTCGATCAGACGCGTGGAACGGGTGGGCGTCCTTTTCAGGCATACGGAGTCGATGCCCCTAATTTTCATGCTGCGGGATGATTTCCCGGATACGGAGCATCAGCAGCTCGCCATAGAGGGTATGCCGCGCGCCATTTGTATTGATGATCGAAACTGGCTGGAGGCTCGGCTCACATGGACTCCCGCCGAGCTCATTCAGCGGATTCTGTCATGGTTCAAGCGCGCAGCGGAAGGTCGCTTGCATGACGCTCGACAGCCACTTGATCCGGTTTTCTTTGGTAGCCCTCTCAGCTTCATCGTTTCGCGCGCCGTTCTCGATGGTTCGGATGGACATAGACTCGTTGGCGTACACGACGACACCCATCGCTCGACGATACGTGTTAGACGAACGCGGGATGGCGCAGCGCCGGGCCACGCTCTTGAACCATTTTTCATGACGGCTTACCGCGTTGCTCCGGAGCACATGCGGCGTCTCCAGTTCGCGCCAGACAATCTCGCCAGCCTGGCCGCCATGCTGGAAGAGCGCGGCATCAAGCTTCTCGAGAACCTTGCAGAGGAATTCTCAGGCTTGTTCGGGCAAGGAAATGGCTGGGCTATCACGCCCGCTTCGCCGTCATCCTTGATATGCCGATTGTCGGCCCGTCGGGGGAGCAGCAGGAGGGAACCGATCTTCGGGCGTTTGTGTACGATAGATCCGTCGGCGAGATTGCTGTCGCTCTCGGCGTCGCTATGGAGCAGCGGGATGCAGATGAAGGTAGTGAAATTGGTTACGTGAAGGCTGTCGCGCAGAGCCCTGTCGAAGCCGAAGCCGTTCGCGCAATATCCATGCAAGCTGCAGAGGTGCATCTCGAATTCGATCGGGATCTCGCGACACAGCTAGCCGGCCGCAAGAAAGCAGATGACCGAAAAGCGGTGTTGGTCGGAGCAGGCTCGATCGGCTCGCACGTCTCGGATTGCCTCATCCGTGAAGGCCGTTTTCGCTGGACGGTGATCGACCCCGATATTCTGCTGCCGCACAACATCGGCAGGCACATCTTCAGAGCACCCGAAGCTACAAAGTTCAAGGCGAACCTCCTTGCCAAAGCCCTCTCCGATACGCTGGACGGGGACCCCGACAATGCTGACGCGATCACAGACAACGTCCTGGCTCAGGGCGAGGTCGGAGAGAAGATCCGTGAGGCATTAGCAGAAGCGGAGGTTATCATCGACGCTACCGCGTCCATTCTCGCCGAACGTTTTCTTTCGGATAACCCCTCACAGGCGAGGCGGATCTCCATCTTCTTTAATCCCTTAGGCGATGCAGGAGTCCTTTTGTCGGAACCTGCGGACCGCAACCTTAGCCTTCGGGATCTCGAGGCTCAGTATCTGGGATGGTTGGTAAGGAAGGAGGAATTTGCAGATCATCTGGAAAGCTCTGGTGGCGACTACGCCTATACCGGTGCTTGCCGCGCCATCACTAATCTTACATCTCCTGCGAACGTTACCGTCCTTAGCGGTCTGATTGCGACCGGGGTAGGGAGTGCGCTAGACGAGGATGCCGGCGCTATCAGAATCTGGAAGCTCCATGATGGGGGCAATGTCACGGCGCACACCTATGCACCCGAACCTGTTTTGTCCTTCTCTGCCATGGCCTGGATGGTGACGATCGACTCCGGATTGCTAGATCGCATCCTGGTCTTGCGTGCTGAACGACTTCCCGTGGAGACGGGGGGCGTGCTTCTTGGAACCGTCGATATCCCCAGCAAGCGCATCCACGTCATCGAGGCTCTCCCGGCGCCGCCTGACAGTGTCGAGACGAGGCACGGCTTCACCCGCGGGACGCAAGGCGTTCAAGACGCCCTCGATAACGTGTGGGAGCGGACGCGGGGGCAGGTGCGCTATGTCGGTGAGTGGCACTCGCATCCGCCAAGATCGGCTCCGCTGCCGAGCGCTATAGATCTGGTTCAGATTGATTGGCTTTCCACGCTTTTCGATATGGAGACGTTGCCGGCTCTCATGCTGATCGCGGCAGACGATAGCCTCAGCGTCATCCTGGCCAACAGCGAAGCCGCTCCCATTACACCCGATGCTGGAACCGAGCCTACGCCGGCGGGTGCGAACGCATGACGAAGCCTAAGATCGGATTGGCCCTGTCAGGTGGCGGCTCGCGCGCAATTGCGTTTCATCTTGGCTGCCTTCGCGCACTGAACGAGCTTGGCATTCTCGACCACGTCAGCGTCATCTCGACAGTCTCGGGCGGCAGTGTGATCGGTGCGCTGTTCGCTGCGAGGGACGAGTCTTTTGGCGACTTTGAGGCCCGTGTACGTAGCCTGTTGTCTGAAGGTTTGCTTCGGCGTGCTCTCTGGAAGATATTCACGACGAATGAGGGCTTAAAGGCGCTCTGCTGCTGGCTGCTACTGGCGACAACTAGCATATTTTTTTCGGTGCTATCGGCCTTGGTCTGGGCACTGTCATTTATGGTGTCGTCCGAGCATCGTAGCGGTTGGCGAATTCGCAGCGGCGCTCCGCTGACGCGGTTCGCCAGCCGAACCACCATTCTACAACGCGTTTTCGAAGAAGACATTTACAAGCATCGACGCCTTCGGGATTTGCCGCGGTCCAAGCCTCTGTTGATCGTGAACGCTGCGGATCTTAGGACGGGCTCTGCATTCTATTTTTCACGGGCAAGCACTGGCTCGTGGCGATTGGGAGAAGTGGCGAGCACGGAGATTTCACTCGCCCATGCGGTTTCGGCATCTGCCGCCTATCCGATGCTGCTGCCCGCAATCGATGAAACGCTGCCCTTTAACAAGCGCGATGGCTCGCGCAGAGAGGAGCGCGTGATCCTGACCGATGGCGGCGTCTATGATAACTTAGGGTTGGCACCTCTGTGGCCGGATCGCGATCCTTCGGTCAGCCTGAACGTCGCCGAAGTCGATACCATTATATGTTGCCGTGCCGGATATGGCTTACGGTTTGATCCGCCGAGCCAGTTCTTGATTGCCCGACTGGAAAGCGCGTTCTCTTGCATATTCGACCGGGCCCAGAACGCATCGATGAACCGCCTGTTTGATCTTAAGGCGGCCGGCAGGCTTAAGGGCTTTCTACTGCCCTATCTCGGCCAGGACGATGCGCGACTTGCCCACGCTCCTGACGATCTAGTCGCGCGCGAGGAGGCCTATTCCTATCCGACAGATTTTTCGGCCATGTCTGATGAATGGATAGATAAGCTCAGCCGGCGCGGCGAGCAGCTCACCAAAGCGCTTGTTGCGCAGTACATGCCGGAGCTCGCAACTTCAGCATGAGAGCAGAGTCGGGTGACACCTAAGCAGCTTCAAACTTGGAAACCTGGATCGCACTTGCCCGCTGCTCCGCCTGCCAGAGGTCATACTGCATCTGCTGACGCAGCCAGCTTTCGGGGGAGCCTCCGAAGCCTTTAGAGAGGCGGATCGCCATATCCGGTGAAATGCCGGCCCTGCCGTTCAGGACCATCGAGAGCGTGTTGCGGGAAACGCCGAGCCCTTCGGCGGCGGCGGTCACAGACAGGCCGAGGGGTTCCAGACATTGGCGCCTGATCGTTTCGCCCGGATGGGGGGGATTATGCATTATCATTCTCTTGGTCTCCTTCAATGGTAATCGAGGTAATCGACGTCAGTCGCGTCGCCGTCTTCGAAGCGGAAAGTCACGCGCCAGTTTGCCCGGACCGTTACCGCCCAGAAGCCCGCATAGTCGCCTCTGAGACGGTGCAGCCGAAAGCCGGGCAGGTTCATGTCTTCAGGAGCTGAGGAGGCGTCGAGCCGCGCGAGGACATCGCGCAGTGCCTCACGGTGATCCGGCTTTATCTGCCTGTCTTCGCCTCGCTCAAAAAATCGCTTTAGCGCCCTGCTTCTGAAGCTTCTTATCATTGTCTACAAGTGTATCACTGTAATGTACACCTTGTCAATTTTGCTGATGGGTTTGATGCGTGGGCGCGTCCGGCCTTGGCCGGACCGGGTTCTATTCGCCTTGGCTCACCGAGCCGCTGCGCGCGTCTCGGCCCATTCGGGTGACGATCCCTCGCGCGTAAGCTGCCAGCTTTGCCGCTGACCTTTTCCTTCTTCTTCTTTCGGGGCTGCGCCCCTGGCCGTCAAGGCCAAGCCCTTGGGGCAAAAAGCGGCGGGCCGTGTAGTTCGCTTACGCTCCCGGCCCGCACCACCTCCGCCGCATTTCGGCCTGTGACAGCCTCACCCCGCTCATTGCCGCTTGGCTAGTCGGGTTGCATGCGCAACCCGCTTTTCAAGGAGGCAGAGATATGAGTGTGAGTACAAGAGATATGACTTGCGAGAGGCGAGTCGATGGGCATTTGCGAGGGAGGCTTGAGGAGCTAAGACGCCTTTGGAAGGCGTGGCAAACAGGCGACGACACTTTGGATGATCTCGCTGTCTCTCCGAATACGGCCTCGCATTCGACTTCGTTGAGGCCGGTACGTTTGATAACCAGCGAGAGGCGTATTTTCGCTGGCAACTTTCCTGGGGCGGGCCTAGCGACGAGTTCCGCTTCTTTGCAGGGCCGGACCTTTCTTGTCACCGCATCGAATACTGGTTCCTCGACTGGTTCGATGGGGCCAGCCGCGTGCTCACCGGTGAGGACGAAGCACTGTTGCTGGAACTGTGGGAGTGGTTTCAGGAAATCGGATCGACTGAGTTGTGCCAGTAAGACTGAGATTGATAAACCGAACCAAAGTGCGCTTTCAAGTAAAGTTAAAGCTTATGCTTGATTAAGAATAGTTATTGTTTATACTTTGTGGTGCGGGGTGGAGCAGTCTGGTAGCTCGCAAGGCTCATAACCTTGAGGTCAGCGGTTCAAATCCGCTCCCCGCAACCAATGTTATGCAGTAATATTTACTTTTGGCGCCCCAAAGAGGTTATTTCGTCTATGAAGTGTGAGCCTTGTGGAGGCGTCCCGAACGCTTCTGGGCGCGATCTCTAGCTGCGGGGATCGAGCGGATCTCCGCTATTCTCCATTCGTTGAGTCTGCGCCTCAGGGGTGGACCGTCGGTCGGTCTGGTCGTCGCGTTCAATCGCGTGGCCTGAGGCGACAGGGTCAAGCTTATCCGCTTCCGACAGAGCCCATTCCGCCCAAGCCTCAACGTTGATTGTGTCGCCCGTGGATGCTGCCATTCGAACAGCTTCGACATACTCCCGAATGTTCGCGGCATCCCGCCAGCAAGCGGCATCTCGAATGAGGCCATCGATGCGCGCCTTTTCCAGAGTTGCGATTCGCTCCCGCTCACGCTTCTCCGCATCCGCCTTCCGTCTGATCTCTTCCTTGCGTTCTTCTTCCTTTCTCTTGCGCTCCCACTCGGCTAGCTCTTTGAGCCACTGCCGGTGAAGCTGCTCGCCAGCAACTGCCATGCCGACGATAATTTCCACGAGTTGCTTCTCAAGAGGCCGGCCATCTTCGTCCTGCCAATCCATTACCATGCCGGGTGTCGGGGTGCGTGTGTTCGTGATGGCAAGACATAGGGACTGGGGATTCTTGGCCTTCCTTGCAAGTGGCCGACGCTGCAACCGAAGCTTACTCGGTTCATCGAGCTGAAAATCGAGACTGATATCTCCAAGCTGAACACCTAGTTGCCGAGCCTCATTCCCGCGTAACCACGGACGTGCACCTACCTTTTCAAAGGCCAGGAATAGCCCGTTCAGGAACCGCAAACGCCTTCTCTCGAAAGGTTCATCAAAGCGCGGCTTGTTCCAGAAATACGGCCGCTGGGCGCACTCTTCCCGGAGCTTTTCGTCCTTCCGTAGCAGCGCTTCTATCGAACGGTGGGCACGCGAAAAATCCCGCGGCACTGCGACTTTGCCGAGCCTGTTCCGCAGCCGCTCCGCCAGGACCTCGATACTCTCCTCCTCGCCTGTGTTGCCGGGCTCGCTGGTGAGACGAGCACGCAATTCGTCCGAAAGTTCGCCGGAGATCGTCACGCGGTTGATTGTCACCAGGTCGCGTTCCGGAAGCTGGGCACGGATGACGGGCTTCCCCGCCTGAAGCTTGTTCCAATAGCCTCTTTCCGGCACGGGAATACCCAGCTTTCGGCAATGCTTTGCTAGGGCCACGTCGGAAATACCGATCTGAGCTGCGAGCCGCTGCTTAGGCTCCGACCAGACCAGCTCATATAATTGCTTGCGTGTCAGTGTGAACGTCATCGCAGCGCCTCCGTCGTCATCACGGCACAATTCTACCCCCTTCGATTCCCGATGCATCGCTCGTTGCCGACTGGGGCGCGCGCGAGAACGTATATTCGCGACCGGTCACCGAATTGGAATAGCTGGCCGGCCCAGGGTCGTCATTCCTGCATAGTCAGCGGCAAAAAGTCGGACCAGTCGAAGCGCAACTTCGAGCACAGATTTGAGCGCGCACGGGCGCCGAGATAAGCACTCGTATTTCACTGTAAGATTTTGCGATTGATCTGCTCGACTAGCAGTTGGCGCATTACCAGACCATTCCGCGCGAGCAAGCGGCAGTGAATTGCACCCCGCCGCTCTGGTTTCGATGTCGCCGCTGTCGGTCTTTGGAGACTGACCAATGAGTTCCTGATATGTTCTGTCAGCGCTGAGCCGCTTAAGCGACCAAAGTGATGTACCTTTGGCATCATTGGTATGGCGTGGGTATGGTATCCGGCCGGCGAAGTCACAGCCCGGTCCGCGCTTCGAAGAGCCGGGTTTGTGCCGGTATTTGTGCTCTTGGGAGACGGCACGTCTCCGTTGACGGCTACAGGCGTGCCCCCCATACTCGCGTTCGTCGCGGTTCTACGGCATCGACGCGGTGCCGGAGCTAAGAGGGAATCCGGTGCGCTTGCGCCAAGCCGGAGCTGCCCCCGCAACTGTAAGCGGCCTTCTGCCGTCCAATCGAGCCACTGAATCTTCGATAGATTCGGGAAGGCGGACGTCAGGCAAAACCGCGAGCCAGGAGACCTGCCACGACGGCGTTCAACATCTTCGGGCGGGGTAGTCCGGCGGTGGTTGCGTGGCGTCTTGCCTCTGCTTCCATGTGACTGTTCGGCCCTCGTCCTCAATCAAAGGGCCGACCATGGCTGCGTCTTTCCGTGCGGCAGCGACACCCCAACGCTGCGTTTGCTCCCTTTACCCATCCCTTCGAAGGGGGCGCTTGGAGCGAACGCCGCGCATGACGACCCAGTCGCGTTGCGGCGAGGGCGCATAGCATGTTGCCGGGACTCGATATCTCGCTTGAGCACGCTGTTACGGTTCTCAGCGATTTCCTCAACAAGGGCGGGCCTGCACTTTGGGTCATTGCAGCTCTCTCGGTCGTGACCGTGGCGCTGATCTTGTGGAAGGTCTGGAGCTTCCTTCTGCAAGGGGCGTTCAGCGGCGGCGGGTTGAGTGCGCGGGCGGCTGGACTTTGGCGTCATGGAGACCACGATCAGGCGCTGGCGCTCGTGGACAAACGCCGCTCGCTTCGCGCACGGCTCGCCGCGGCTGCCATGCATGCATCGGAGGATCCGGCATTGGATGGACCGGCAGCCGAGGCTGAGACGGACCGTGTCGGCACGCGGCTGCTCACCAGCGCGAGAAGTGGGCTCCGCGTCCTGGAACTGATCGCCACGCTAGCACCGCTTCTCGGACTGCTCGGCACCGTCCTTGGCATGATCGAGGCCTTTCAGACGCTTGAGGATGCCGGTACGCGGGCCGATCCAGCTGTCTTGGCGGGGGGTATATGGGAGGCGCTTCTGACCACGGCCGCAGGCATGGCCGTCGCGATCGTGGCCATGATCGCGCTGGTCTGGTTCGAGAGCATTGTCGACGCCGTTCGTCATGACATGAGGACGGCGGCGACGGTTATCCTCCTGCGCGCCCCGGACCAGGAGGCCGAAAGTGCCTGCGGCGAAGAAGAGGTTGCGGCGTGACCAGGCTTTCGTTCGGCGAAGCAAGACGCCGTCGATCTCCCAACATGACGCCGATGATCGACGTGGTGTTCTTGCTTCTCATCTTCTTCATGCTAGCGGCTCAGTTCGGGCACGACATGGCCATGCCGCTCAAACTTGGGGGCGGCCAAAGCGCCTATCGGGGGCCGCCGCGACTGGTGGACATTGCCCCAACCACGCTCAGGCTGAATGGCGAACCGGTCTCAACCGGCCAGATCGTCGGGGGGTTGCAAGCACTGACGGAGAAGCCCAGCGACACGATCATCTTGCGCGCCCGCGACGATGCCGAGCTTCAACGGGTGATCGAGACGATGGAACTGCTCAAAGCAGGGGGATTCTCCAACTTCGTATTGTTGGAGTAGGGCGGTGCGATTCCGAGAAGCTACGCACCGCGCGCGACGGGAGAACATCTTGCCGATGATCAACGTCGTTTTTCTCCTCTTGATATTCTTCCTGCTCACGGCCCAGATCGCGCCACCGCCGCCCTTCGAAGTTGCGGCTCCGAGCGCGGACGAAACGGATCTCGCCGACGGCACGCTTGTGCTCTATCTCGGCGCCGATGGGCGGCTCGGCTTTCGCGAGGCGGTGGGCTATGAGGCTGTGCTGGCCGGTCTGCACGATGCACTGCGCGACCAGTGCGGTGGACCTTGCAGCGATGACACGCGCCCCATCGCCGTGTTGCGAGCGGATAAGTCTGTCAACGGATCGAAATTGGCAGCGCTGCTTCCGAAGCTCGCCGCGCTTGGTCTGCGCGACATCCAATTGGTGACGGTTCGCAAATGAAGCGGCTGCTTGAGGCGACGGTCTTCGTGGCCATCGCCGTCGTTCTGCATCTGGTGGTGTTTGGCTTCTATTCCGAGGCGCCGAGCGATGAGTCCGCGGGAGATGCCGGAGACGTCGTCGTATCGGTCGCGGCGGCGTCCAGCGCGCTGTCGGGGATGGTGGCCGAATGGGAGAAGCCTCCGGAACCTGTTGTGGAGGAGCCGCCTGCGGCCGTTCCAGAGCCGCAAGACAGCTCCGAACAGGAGGTAGAACGCCGGAGTAAAGTGCCGCCGGCCGAGACGGAACCGGCCGAAACCTCTGAGCCTGAATCTCCCCCGGCCGCATCGGAACCGGCTGAAACCGCTGAGCCTGAACCTCTCCCGTCCGAGAAGGCGGACACGAATACCGAGCCCGAACGTGAGGCGCCCAATGAGGTGCCCTCCGATACTCAAGAACGGCTAGAGGCGCCGAAGACGGAGACGGCCGCGCCCGTTCCTCTACCGGCACCGAGCAAAGTCTCCGAGCCAAGCGTGCCGGACAAGACACCGAGCGTGCCGGAACAGAAGCGAAGCGCGCCGGAGAAGAAGCTCAGCGGCCCGGAGCCCCAACCAAAGCAGCCCCCGGCGAAGCGGCCAGAACGCAAGACGCAAGAGCACGTAGACAAGCAACCCAAGACACGCGCTTCGAGACCAGAGCCGACGCCTGCTGGCAGCGCCAGTCGAAACGAGCCGTCGGGGGCGCCCTCGAAGCGCAAATCCTCGTCAGGACAGAGCACAAAAGAGAGTGCGACCGGCAGGGGCAGTCAAAGCCAGCGCGCCGCTGGCGCCAAGCAAGAAAGCGAAAGCGCCGGCCGGAGCAAGACCAGGTCGCGGCCGGCAACAGTCTCCAAGTCGAGCGCGCGCAGCCTCATCGCCAGCTGGGGGGCTCGCATCCGCGCCCGCATCAATGCGCGAAAGCGCAGGCCTGCCGGGAATGCGCACGGTACGACAATTGTGCATTTGCGCGTGGCCACCAGCGGACGGCTTTTGAGCGCGTCTGTGGCCCGGTCCTCGGGAAATTCCGCGTTGGATCGGGCCGCTATGTCCGCGGTGCGCGGCGCCGGGCGATTCCCCGCCGCTCCAAAGGGGCTGACGAATTCGAGCTACTCCTTCTCACAGTCCATACGCTTCTAAAGAGGAAAAACCCGCAGGCCTTAGCGTTGCAAATTTGCAACATGTGCGCTGAAGATCACCCACACGATAGTTTTGTTCTTGGCAAGCCTGAGGTCTTTGATCGAAAATTAAAATCGTTCTGGTTCGGGCGGTTCTCCGTCCGATGAAAAGGGAACGCGGTGGGGCGCTACTTTGCGCCGAATCCGCGACTGCGCCCGCAACTGTAAGCGAAGAGCGGCGCTGAATACGCCACTGAGAGACCGAAGGGATCTCGGGAAGGCCAGCGCTCGCAACGACACGCAAGTCAGGAGACCGGCCAGGACAGCACACCCGGTTTCCGTGCGGCGCGCGCGTGAACGGCGGACTCCTCCGTAGTGGTGGCGCAATGCAACCGTCTGCGGCTGGGGGTCTCCCCCTCCAATGACATTTACATAGTCTGCCGCGCGGCTTCAGTGCTGCGCGGAACACGGGGGGGTGTTCGATGAGACATTCTATATGGGCCTTTGGTGCGACCGTTTTGGCCGCGGGTGCTGCGCTGCCCGATAGCGCAAGGGCGCAAGATTTTGAGCCATTTCAGCTCGACGCGATCATCGTTGGCGGCGGTCTGACGCCGATCGAGGCCGAGCGCTACGGCCGCTCGGTCACGGTGGTCGAGTCGAAGGATCTGCAAGAGCAACAGATTCGGCATACGTCGGAAGGGCTGCGGGCGCTGCCCGGTGTCGAGGTCAGTCAAACGGGCGGCGTCGGCGGCTTGACACAAGTTCGCATTCGCGGCTCAGAGGGCAACCACACGCTGGTGCTGATCGACGGCATCAAGGTCGCCGATCCCACGAGCGGCGAATACGACTTCGCGAACATGTTGTCCGATGGCATTGAACGCGTCGAGGTGCTCCGCGGACCGCAATCCTCAATCTTTGGGTCCAACGCGATCGGCGGTGTGGTCAACGTCATTACCAAGACCGCGACGGAACCGGGCTTTCACGCGTATGGCGAGGGCGAGTTGGGCTCTGAAGAGAGCATCGGCGGGAATCTATCCCTCAACTACGCCAACGACTATGCGCGGCTGACGGTTTCCGGCGCGCAGCGGAACACGGATGGCTACAATTTTTCCGGTGGACCGAGCGACGGGGCCGATGGCAACGCGATCGGCACGCTCAACGCGCGCGCCGAGTTCGACGTAAACGACGATATTGTAATCGGGACGACCTTTCGGCGGATCGACCGCAATTCGGAGTACGATCAATTCAACTACGGTGCGGCGACGGTTGCCGACTTGGTGACCGATGCGAACCTCGAGACCGACGTCACCAATAACTTTGCGTCCGCGTACGCAACGATGGACGCCTGGAACAAGCGCTTCCGGAGCGAATTCTTCTTCGGTCTCGCCGATATCGATACCATCGACATCGACAACGGTGCAAAAACCTTCGACACGACATCGACCCGGCAGCAGCTGCATTATCGGGGGACAGTGGCGCTCGATAATGCGGATGTTGAGAGCGCGAATCATCTCGTCAGTACCCAGATCGAAAGCGAGTATGAGACGTTCAAGAATAACGATGCTCAGCTCGTCTACAGTCCCTCGCAGCTCCAGAAAGAGTCGCGTCAACTCTATGGATATGTGTTGGAGTATCGCGGCAGCTTCTTCGACGATAACCTCACCATTCAGGCAACGGGACGTCACGACGAGAATGACGATTTCGAAGACACGGATACATGGTCCGTAGGCTTGTCCTATCTTCTGCCGAACCAGACCAGCCGGCTGCATACGTCCGCCGGCACGGCCGTGCAGAACCCAACGTTCTACGAGCAGTTCGGTTACGACCCGGCGACGTTCATCGGCAATCCAAACCTGACGCCCGAGGAGAGCATCGGTTACGATATCGGGCTTGAGCAGCGTCTCTGGCAGGATCGGGTGGTCCTCGATGTCACCTACTTCCATTCCGACCTGACCGACGAAATTTCCACGATTTATGACCCGGTGACGTTCGCGTCTACCCCGATCAATGAAGATGGCACCAGCGAACGTCAGGGGCTCGAGGTCTCGGCCGAGATGCGCTTGGATAACGGCATCCGGCTCGGTGTGGACTACACCTATCTCGATGCCCACGATCCGGATGGCGAAATCGAGGTGCGGCGTCCGCGGAATGAGGTTGGTGTCCGTGCATTTTACCAATTGCCGAACGATAAAACTCTGATTGGGGCACAACTGCGAGCCGTGGCCGACAATTTCGACTTCGACTACACCGCGGCGGGTATCGTGGACCCCTCAAATCCGGAGCGGATCCAGCTCAAGGACTATGCGTTGCTGAATCTGACGGCGCAGCATGAGCTGCTTCCGAACGTGACCGTCACCGGGCGTATCGATAACCTCTTCGATACGGGGTATTCGGAGGTGCTGGGATACGCGGGGCGTGGCCGCGTGTTCTTTGCCGGCCTGCAGGGAACGTTCTAAGGATGACAGTGCTGCGTGGCCTTGTCCTGGCAGGGGCAATTCTGGGAATTGCTCCTGTCGCCACGGGCCACGCCGCACCGGCACGCGTCGTGTCGATGAATCTCTGCACCGATCAGCTGGCCATGCTTCTGGCTGAGGAGGACCAACTCGTCTCGGTGTCTTATCTCGCTCGGGACGAGCGGGCCTCGGCGATGGCGGAGGAGGCGGAGCGCTATCCCGTCAACCATGGCCTGGCCGAAGAAATCTTCCTTCTCGATCCAGACCTCGTGATCGCGGGTCAGTTTACCTCCACGGCAACGGTCGCAATGTTGAGGCGGCTTGGCATTCCCGTGGTGACGATGGCGCCGGCCTATTCGCTTGACGACGTGCGCAAGCGATTGACGGAGATGGGCAAGCTTCTCGGACGCGAAGCGGCGGCGGCCGAACTTGTGGCCAAGTTCGATGCAGATCTGGCGGCGTTGAGAGATGCGCTCACCACACGGCCAAGGGCCGCTATTTATTCTGCGAACGGATATACGTCCGGTCCGGAAAGTTTGGCCGGGGCTATTCTCGATGCCGCGGGGTTCGACAACGTGGCTAAGGAAGCCGGCTTGCCCGTTGGCGGACTGCTGCCGCTTGAGCGGCTTGTCCTTCTCGACCCCGATGTTGTAGTGCTTCCGCAGCCCTATCCGGGCGCTTCCCGGTCGGAAGAAGTCCTGCACCATCCAGCAGTTCTTGCACTGCGCGAGCGCGCGTCGACCAGCCCGCTCACCGATCGCGATTGGATTTGCGGAACGCCGCATGTCCTCAACGCGATCAAAGAGCTTGTGGAGGCGCGCCAAGAGGACGTGGTGGCCCCGTGATCCGTTATCATGGGCTCATCATCGGGCTGGTTCTATTGGTCTTGGGGCTCTTCGTGGTTTCGCTGGTCGTCGGGCCGGCGAAAATTCCGGTCCAGCTGAGCCTTTCCGCGCTGATCTGGGGAGACTCCGGACCGCTCTCTTTGGTGATGCGGGAGATACGGCTACCGCGGGCGCTGCTGGGGGTCATGGTCGGTGCAAGCCTTGGCCTATGCGGCGCGGCGATGCAGGGCTATTTGCGCAACCCCCTCGCCGAACCTGGTCTGATCGGCGTGAGCGGATCGGCGGCGCTCGGTGCGGTGATCGCCATTCAAACCGGACTGACCGCGGCCTATGCGCTCGCCTTGCCGCTTTCCGCGCTGGCAGGTGCGGGCATATCGGTCACGCTCCTGTTTTCGCTTGCTGGCTTGCGCGGCGGGTCCTTGACGCTGATCCTGGCAGGCATAGCAATCTCTGCCCTGGCCGGTGCTCTCACGGCCCTCGTGCTGAATCTCTCGCCCAATCCTTTCGCCGCCACGGAGATTGTCTTTTGGATGATGGGGTCGCTTGCTGACCGTTCCTTCACCCATGTGGCGCTGGCGCTACCCTTCATTCTGATCGGCTTGGTCCTGCTGCTGCCGCTTGGGCGCGGGCTCGATACGCTGACGCTCGGTGAGGACGCCGCGGAAGCCCTTGGCACGCGTTTGGTGCGTCTACGCGTGACACTGGTTGCTGGTGTGGCGGCGATGGTGGGAGCCGCCACGGCGGTAGCCGGCACGGTCGGTTTTGTCGGTCTGGTGGTGCCGCATCTCTTGCGCGGCGCCGTTGGTGCGCGGCCCGGAAGGCTTCTCCTCGCCTCGGCGCTTGGGGGCGCGGCCATGGTGCTTGCCGCCGATATTGCCGCGCGTCTGATCATGCCTGGGCGCGACCTCAAGCTCGGCGTACTCACGGCCATTGTCGGAGCGCCCCTGTTCTTGCATCTGGTCTATCGGACAAGGAGGGATCAGGCCTGATGCTCCTTGGCCTTGAATATCTGACGGTGTTTCGCGGAGACCGCAAGGTCGTCGACGCCGTCTCGCTAGCGGTTGCGGCTGGCGAAGTGGTTGGTCTCGTGGGGCCGAACGGTGCCGGCAAAACCACGTTGATGCGCGGCGCGCTCGGTCTTTTGCCGCATGAGGGACGATCGACACTTGCCGCGCTCCCGACGGAGGCCCGGTCGCGGCACGCGGCCTGGCTGCCGCAAGCCCGCGAAATTGCCTGGCCGGTTTCGGTGGAGACCCTGGTCGCGCTCGGCCGCATCCCTCATGGAGCGCGTTGGTTCGCAGACTCTCATGAAGATGTGCGTGCCGTGTCCGCCGCGCTTGCGCAAATGGACCTGGACGGATTTCGTCACCGCATTGCCACCCGCCTTTCCGGCGGCGAACAGGCGCGCGTGCTTCTCGCCCGCGCCCTGGCGCAGGAGACGCCGCTGCTCTTGGCCGACGAGCCGATCGCCGGTCTCGATCCCGCGCACCAAATCGCGACGATGGAGGTCTTCCATGCGCTCGCCGGGCAGGGACATGCCGTGATGGCTTCGCTCCACGATTTGGGTATCGCGGCGCGGTTCTGCACAAGGCTTGTCATGCTGGACGCCGGCCGCCTGGTGGCCGATGGGCCTCCGGGAGACGTTTTGTCGCCCGCGCGCCTCCGCGACGTCTTCGGCATTACCGCCTGGCGAAGCGAAACCCCCGAGGGCCTGGTCATCCAGCCGATCGCACGCGCGGAGGCGGCGCCGTGAAGGTAACCTATGATGCGCCATGGCTGATTGCCGAGTTGGACGGCCCCCATCGGGTGCTGAGCTGGACCCTCAATCGCCCGGGATTTGCAGCCGCGCATCGGATCGTGTTTCGCGAAGTCCGCGATCACGATCTGCCAAAAAGGATCGACGCCAATGCGTGGTTGGAGCACGCACTCGCAACGGCGGGACTGTCCGATGCGCCGGCTCTGCTAACGTCGCGCGCTGTTCGATCCTTCGATCTGGTTCAAACACGCGCCGGCGAGGTCACGGCAGATTGCTTGGCCACGGTCGGGTTCTCCAATTCGGCGCGTCGGTTGCAGGCAACCCTACCGGCAGCCCCCGGGACCTGCGCGCTTGGGGACGATCAATATTGCCGTGCGTGTGTCCGCGGGGCTTACCGAAGCAGCGCTCGTGGAGGCGTTGACCATCGCCGCCCAAGCGCGAACGGCCGCCGTGATGGAGGCGCGCTGGTCGCTGCCGGAAGGCGTTGCGACGGGGACGGGCACGGACTGCATTGCCTTGGCCGCGCCAATGGAGGGCCATGGAGAGACGGTTGCCTTTGCGGGTCTGCATACGGAAGTCGGAGAGGCGCTCGGCCGCGCCGTGTACGATGCCGTGGCCCGGGGAGCCGACAACTGGCTCGCCACACGTCCAGATCTTGGGCCGGCGCCATGCGTGTCCAAATAGTGCGGTATGCCATATGGAGCGTTGGCCTTCTGCCAAGTTCCCCCAACTTTTTCCAGCGACAGGCGAGCATCAACGGTCGTCATGAGGCATAACTAACTGAGAATGGGTGTTTATCGGTGCCTTCATCGGACATGGATCGGGCACATGCCTTGCGGGCCCAACAACCGCCGTGGCCGCTGCCCACCGGGACGGTGGGCGCTTGTTGGCCACACAGACCAGAGATCCTGTGAAGCAGGCGCTTTGGCCAATATAGACTCTGCGGCCAGTAATCTTCCGCGCTTCTGAGGATACTCTCTTTCCTCAGGGACATGTGTCAGGGACAAGCGAATGAGCCAGACCTTGAATATCATTGGCGGCGGCGTGGTCGGGCGGACGCTCGGATACCTCCTCTCGCACGCGAAGATTTGCGATATTCAGTGCGTTTTCAATGCCACTGCCTCCAGAGCTCGGGAGGCAGTCGATTTCATCGGCGCCGGCGTTCCGGTCTCACGGTTGGCCAGCTTGACCAAGGCCGACGTGAATTTGGTGACGACCCGGGACGATGCGCTGCCCGACGTGGCGAAGGCGTTGGCGCAAACTGAAATTGCCGCAAAGGACTCCATAGCAGTCCATTGCAGCGGTGCCCTGCCGTCGAACATATTCGATGATTTGAGGAAGCGAGGATCGCTGTGTTGTTCGGCTCATCCGTTGAAGTCTTTCCGCAGTGCCGGTCGTGCCGTGGAAAGCTTCGCAGGGACGCCCGTCGGCCTCGAGGGTGACGAAGAGGCAAAAATCTGGGTCAAGGAAGCATTTGGCGCCCTTGGTGGTTGGTGCTTCGAGATCGATGCGACGGAAAAGCTCCTTTATCACACGGGCGCGATAATCGTTTGCAACTACATGTCAGCCCTGGTCGAGGCCGGAGTCCGATGTTTGGAAGGAGCTGGTCTGCCGCAAGAACAGGCCGTCCGTGTGTTGGAGCCGCTGATGCGTGAGACTTTGGACAATGTCGTCAGCAGCGGACCGGCACACGCGCTCACGGGGCCAATCGCTCGCGGCGACACCCGAACGATCATCAATCAACTGGAAAGGCTTTCGGCGTTCGACGGTGACGTGCGCGAGGTCTACCGGTGGCTGGGACTCATCGCCGTCGATCTGTCCCTCGGGAAAGCGAATGCGAACGCCGGCGATCTGAACCTTGTCGAGAAGATCCTTCGCGCGGGACAACAGCTTGGAGACTGCGTCCCCGGTGACGAAGGGCGTTAGACGGCGCCGTTCGACTCGTTGCCGCCGACGATGATGAGATGCACCGACTTCGGCCCATGGGCCGGCCGGACAATCGTGCCGGCGACGTCGGCGGTGCGCGACGGCCCCGCTATGAAGTTGACGGTGCGCGGCCAGCCCCCGGCGGACTTCAGACGCGGCCAAAGGTCCTCGGGGTAGGGCACGATTGTCGATGCGTATAAAACGACGACGTGGACGTCCGGCAAAAAGTTCAGTGTTGTAGGCGTGTCCTGCCCTGAGGAGAATACAACGCTCCCGGTCTCCACGATCCCGGCGCATGCCAGCGTCACGCTGAGCTGCTCGACCTTGCGGCCGCGCCGACGTGAACGCGCCACTCTCGCGGCCAGTTCAACTGAGCTAAGGCGGGCGCTATGCTGAGCTCTACCGGCGCCTCCATCTCGGAGAGCAGCGTCCCCAAGGTAGGGACGAGCAATTGCGGCGAGATGATCTGTTCAACCGTAAAGAGATTGACGCGAGCCTTGGCGATGAACTCGGCGACATGGTCTCCAGGGATCGCAGGGCGTGGCGCAGTCGGGCGCGCTGGCATTCGCCGGTCCGGGCTTCATGCGATCCCCGGTTGGACCCGCTCTTGTCGAGTGCCAGCCGAATGCGCGCATAGACGATATCGCGGTCCAACGAGCTCATGACTGCTTTGCTCTCTTGGACCATGCCGCGAGAAAGGTCGGACCTTGGGGCGCTGGAAAGTCACGCCCGGCGGTCCAACTTTTCGCAAAAGGCAAGCGCCGAAAGTTGCCTCTCGAACGTCCTAGCAGCCCGAGTACGGAAGCCATCACACGCGTCAGGCCGTGGTACAGGGATGGCCTCGCGGCGAGCCAAGCCCACAGCCGAACGCCCCAACTGACACGTCCGTCGGTGAGACCTCGGTCCCACTGCTCTTCGCGCAGCCGTCGCAGCATGTCGGGCAAGGGAATGTCGACGGGACAGACCTGCTGGCAGCGTCCGTTGAGCGTACAGGCGTGGGGGAGTTCGAGCGCCTTGTCGAGACCGGCGATCATCGGCGTCAACACGGCGCCCATCGGGCCGGGGTAGACCCAGCCATAGGCCTGTCCGCCCACTGACAAATAGACCGGACAATGGTTCATGCAGGCGCCGCAACGGATACACCGCAGCATGGACCGGAAGTCGCCTTCAAGCATCCGGGTTCGACCGTTGTCGATCAGGATCACATGGTATTCCTCTGGGCCGTCGAGGTCGTCGGAGTGCCGTGGCCCTGTCGAGAACGTCGTATAGGAGGTCGTGTCCATCCCCAAGGCACTGCGCGCCAATACGCGCAGCAAAGCCGTCGCATCGTTCAGGGTGGGGACGACTTTATCAATTCCCGCGGTGACGATGTGGACGCGCGCCAACGTGGACGTGAGATCGCCGTTTCCCTCGTTGGTGACGATGATACTGGAACCGGTTTCGGCAACAAGAAAGTTTGCCCCGGTGATGCCGACATCGGCGGCGAAATACTTGTCTCGCATGATGCTGCGCACTTGCGCGATCAAGGACGCGGCATCAAACACGCGATCGGAATATCCGTAGGCTTTGTGGTGATCGTAGAAGAGATCGGATATGTCCTCCAGCGTCTTGTGAATCGTCGGCACCACGATATGGCTCGGCGCTTCCCGCGCGATCTGTAGGATATATTCTCCCGCGTCGGTCTCGATCACTTCGCAGCCGTCCGCCTCAAGAGCGTCGTTCAATCCGATCTCTTCCGAGACCATGGACTTGCCCTTTGCGACGACCTTGGCACCGGCCTTACGGCATATCTCGCGTACGATACGGCGCGCATCTCCGGCGGTTCGCGCCCAATGCACCTGTCCGCCGCGCTCTAGGACCTCGCGCTCATAGCGCCGCAGGTAGACGTCGAGATGGTCTAGCGTGTGTTGCCGGATATTGCGTGCCGCCTCACGCATGGCGGCGTACTCAGGCAGCGCGGCCACATTCCTCGCACGTGCCGCCACGAAGCCGCTCTTAAGGTCGTCGATGGCCTTCTGAAGGTTGCGATCGGCGAGCGCTTGCGCGGCGCGCTTGCGGAAGGCGCTGCTTTCGACTTCCATCAACGCCTCTCTGATTCTCCAATGCCGGCGCGATCGGCCATTCCGGCCAGGACTTCGGCGGCGTGAAATACGCGCGTGGACCTACCAAGACGGCGCAGGCGTCCCGCGATGTTGAGAAGGCATCCCAAGTCTCCGCCGAGCACCGTGTCGGCGCCTGTGATTTCGAGATTGGCGATCTTGTCGGATACCATCTTCGTCGAGATATCCGGATACTTGACGCAGAAGGTCCCACCGAACCCGCAGCACGTCTCGGTGTCGGACATCTCGCTGAGTGTGAGGCCGTCCACGTGAGACAGAAGCGCGCGCGGCTGCTCCTTTATGCCGAGCGTCCGGAGACCGGAACAGCTATCGTGATAGGTCGCCGTCGCGTCGAAGCGCACCGGTGTCGGGCGCACGGCAAGCACGTCGGAAAGGAAGGACATGAGTTCGAAACTGCGCGCGGCGAGCGCAACCGCCCGGGAATGCCAGACGGGATCGTGCTTGAACATCTCCGGATACTCTTTGCGGATCATGGCAATGCAAGAACCCGAAGGGCCTACGACATAGTCCAGTCCGGAAAATGCTTCGATAACCTGTTCGGCGATCCGGCGCGCCCCGTCGGAGTTGCCGCTATTGTAGGCCGGCTGACCGCAACAAACCTGCCCCTGCGGAACGTCGACCGTACACCCCGCATCCTCGAGGAGCTTGACTGCGGCAAATCCAACACTGGGGCGCAGGAAGTCGACAAGGCATGTCACGAAGAGGCCCACATGGGGCATGGTCCCAGGCTCCTGTTCTTCGATTCCGAGCTGCATTGTTGGCTTTGCTTTATTGCAGGGTATGGGTTGAACCTGGTTGTAGGCGAAGCGCGAAGGTCGCAGGACCCGAGCCGTAAGTTCGGCGCGCATGGTACATAATCTAGATTGACGATCAAACCGGGATCGCTTGTTTCGCTGTTGAAACGCACGAACGAACATCGATGTCTGAGATGCAGGTGCAAGCGTGCACAGCTTGTCGAGCCATCGCAACCTGTCGAATGCGTCAACAGCCGGTCCGTGCTTTTGCGGCCGTCGTCGGTGTTGGCATTGCACTTGCTTTAGTTGAACGTGTCGTGGCTCCTCATGCCCGGCGCTCCTCCCCGAAGACCAGCGGCCCATTCCTTCTCCCTTGGGCTGCTGGTCTTCTTCACTGCGCGACGCTCTTCTGCAGTCAAACGCGCCGGCGCCTGCAGACTTTGTGACCGTCCTTCATTGAGGCTACATCTGTCGCGTTGGCGCAACAGCAGTTGCGCTCTCCGCGCAACAGGAACCGCTCTTCCAGCGAAGGGGTACGGCGTTCGCCCCCGAACGAAAACACCATTATTCGCAGGGATGTAAGGCGTTGTGGACTACCGGAAACGACGCTGTTCCGGCATTGGCACCAGACTTGCTTTTACAAGTTTGTTGGTGCTCGCCTTTGAGCACGTCCACCTTCCTCTGACCAGCGGCTGTTCCACCATAGCCGCTGGTCTTTTTTTCCAGCATTATAATTCGTCGGGATGCAGCGTGGTGCATGGGCACAAGCCCAACGCGTCTAGTTGATCTCGCGGCGCACAATGCTCTTGCACGTTCTCGCCATGCTTCATCAAGAGGTGCCTGAACGGCACGACAAGTGTCGCGCGGCAACACTACACTTGAGCAATTCGCGCAACAGCCGACAGAGTGTTCGAGGGGTCTTTCGTCTGGCAACGGACGAACGTCCGTTGCGAAAGTTGAGTAGAGTCCCTGCCGCCCTGGGGTCGCACCCGCCTGTAAGCTGTCTCAGAATGGCCATTGGGTGATCGACGGTATCGCGCGCGTGCCGCCCTTTCACATGCATGCCAGAAGGCGAACGCTCCGGCTTGGGAATCAAACCCGAAGGTGCGTCGAACGCGCTCCTCAAATGTGTGTAGGCGGTACGATTCCGAAGCGCCGCATCTGCCGATAGACAGACGACCGGCATAGCCCGAGCTCGGCCGCCGCTGCCGTTATATTCCATTTGTTTTGCCGCAGGCAGGCCCTCAACTTGACTGCCGGATCGTTTGCATCGGTCTCGGCGAGAGGCGGCGAGTGAGTCTCCCACAACTGCGGAGCGTCGAGGAGTGCGCTGCCCCCGGCACCGCTCGCCGCCGCGCCGGGAAAGCGAATCTCGAACGGCAAGTGCTCAGCATGGATGGAGGGCCCGTCGGTGATGGCCAGCGCGAAGCGCAAGGCGTTGCGCAGCTCGCGGACGTTGCCGGGCCACTGGTAGCGCATGAGCAACTCCATCGCGTCGTCGGCAATGTGCGGGCAGTTCCCCAGCTTCTGGGACTCCTGTTCGAGAAGCCGGCTAATGATGTGGCTGCGATCCTGCCGGTCCCGTAGAGGTGGAAGGAAAAGCGTCGCGCCGCACAAACGATAAAACAGATCCTCGCGGAATAGCCCTTCCAGGATGAGCTTGCGTAGGTCTCGGTGCGAGGCGCTGATCACCGTTAGGTCGACGGGCACATGCGTACTGGCGCCGAGCGGCAGCACCTCCCGTTCCGATAACACGCGCAGTAGTCGTGTTTGCAGGTGCAGAGGCATGTCTCCAATCTCGTCGAGGAACAGAGTTCCGCCATCAGCCTGTTGGATGAGGCCCTTTTTGCCTTTGCCGCGCCCGCCTGTAAACGTTCCTGCGGTGTAGCCGAACAGTTCGCTCTCGATTAACGTCTCAGGCAGCGCCGCGCAGTTGACTGCAATAAACGCTTTCCCCGCACGCTCACTTGAGAGGTGGCAGGCTCGCGCCAGAACCTCCTTGCCTGTGCCCGTCTCGCCCCGGACGAAGATGCTGACCTGCTTGTCGACTAGTCTGCGGGCGTGATCGAGTAGATGCGTCATGCGCTGGTCGTCGCCGGCGAGTTCGTTGAGTGCGGAATAATCCGAGCGCGTGGTAGCGCGGCTCTGCGGCTTGCCCGTGCGGGCAACGGTCCGTGGGGCTACGACGGACGCGCACAGGATCTGCCCATCGGCCGTCGTTAGAACATGTCGCTCTGACGTCGACTGCGTGCGCATCATATTCCAGACCTCGTCCGGCGTGCAGCTGCAGACCTCGGACAGATGCCGGTCAGCCAGTGAACTGGCGTTGCCATGTTGGGGTTGGCTATTGCTCGGATCGCCTCCGAGCTGGCGCAGCGCAGTCGAGGTCGCGCCGACAATTGTGCCGTCGCGATCCAGCGCCAGCATCATGTCGGTGCACACTTCGAGCAGCTCCGAGGCGGTGCCGAGCCGCAGGATCCAACAGTCGCGGAAGTGGCGCATGAAACTCGCGCCCTCGATGACTTGGCTGTAGAACATCGTAAGGTACGCAGCCAAGCTGTAGTTGCCGTGCGACGTCGGAGTTGGAAGGGCGGAGACATTCAGAACGCCCATGAAATTTCCAGTCGCATCGAACAACGGAGCGCTATCGCAGCTCAAGCTAATGTTGCCCGCAAAGAAATGCTCATCGTGATGGCATGTGAGCGCCGTGCGCTCATGGATGCAGGTGCCGATGCCATTGGTTCCCGCGTATGTCTCGTGCCAGTTTGCACCAGCGAGTAGACCGGCTTCACCCAGGCTGTCGCCCCAGCAGTCGGTGCCGAGTGAATCGACGACGACGCCGTCGGCGTCGGTGAGCAGCACGTAGCCTACGTCAGGTGCCTGCTTGAACAACTGGCCGATGCCTGCACGCGCAACATTTAGGAAGTCACCAATCCGCTCACAGCTTTGCGACAGGCGGTCGGCCGTCTCAACGTGCGGCGCGGGTTTCTCGCCCGGATTCAGGTGGAGCTCGTTTATGCAGCGAAACCACGAACGATGGATGATGTTCTGGTTGTCGCCCGTCTTGAGCGGCGGCGCAGGAGTGGCCGCGACCTTCATGACTCGGTCGAAGTGATCTCGATCAGATCTCACAAACATCTCCTCCTCGGAATGCCGATGAATTTTAGCAACGTCGTTGTGTCGCAGTTGACTTTGTTGTCGAGGCATTCTCACATCCATTATGCTATGAGACGGTGCGGACGTCTAATTTTTGTCCGATGCAGTCGTTTGGCGGCAAAAGATAGTCGGCTCTAAGGCCGGAGACGGCTCCCTGCCACCACGAGGTACAAGTCCCAGCACGAGGTACAAGTCGCGGCGGTATGGCGCTCGTCTTTAAGCGAGAGCATCCAGCGACAGCAGGCGCTCGAAGAGTCGCAACAGGCGAAGCTGCACGCGCTACAGGTGTAGCCCTACGCTACACAGCCTGCCGCTGGGCCCATCACACCAGCGAAATTCCGCCGGCACGGGCCAGCGTAGGAAAAATCATTTTGTAACAAGGTGGTGTTCCCCCGCTGGCGGTCGCCGTGACACTGTGCCCCGTGGTTTGCGAGCAAGTGGCACGGCGCTTGCGGAATGTCTGCCAATGTTAACTGCGTGGCGACTCACATGGTACTTCGCGGTCCATCACTAGCGTGCGGCGGGGGCATGAGCGTGCATCGTGCAAACGCGCGCGTGGTCGTTGCGCTCTCTAGTATGCGCAAGCCGTGGTTGGGGCCATTGCGAGTGCACCGCCGGCGTGGTCGTTACCTGGCAATTCTTCTGCAAGCGTGGCGGGGAAGGCGGCGGTTACCGTCGCGAAGCACAGCACATTGTTTGGCGACGGTTGCTGTGCGCGCCGCCCTTCGTCGGCGCGGGCTAGGCTGATGGCTATGAATCGCAGCACGACCGGCGATATCGCAGGGCTCAGACCATCCGAAACGATTCCGGCAGCAGAGGCGGATTCCTTCGCCTCCCAACCGTAGGAGCTTTGTTGCGAGATTGAGAACCGCGGCGGCAACGACCGTCGTCAAGACTAGAGAAGACGACAAACTTTGGAGGAAGCGAACTGTGAGTGAGAAGACGAGGTCGGCTTGTGGTTGCCGACCGCTGGAATATATTTCATGCGGAAGGCGCAGCCTTCTTGTTGGTGCGCTGTCGAGCTTGGCGATACCGGCTCTGCCGAGCGCGCTGGCCAATGCCGCTCTCGATGCCGCAAGCATGCGTCCCCAACCCGGCGATCTCCTGGTGTTCATGATAGGGGAGAACCAGGGCGAGACGATCGCGCCGTCTCAGGTGGAAGTGGGGGCCAGGCCCATCCTGGCCTATCCCATGGATCCGGTAACAAAGACCCTACGCGACGGATCTCGCTTCAACATTATCGCTGTCGGCCGGCTCGATCCCTCAGAGATCGAAGACGATACGAAGCCGCTTTCTGCCGATGGCGTCGTCGCCTACTCGGCCGTATGCACCCACAACGGCTGCATCATCACTGAGAACAACGACACGCACCACGAGTTCGTCTGCAATTGCCACGGGTCTACGTTCGACGTTGGTAACAAGGGAAAGATTGTCGTCGGGCCCGCAACCCGGCGACTGGCGATCCTTCCGCTGAAATTGGCGGATGGGAACGTGACGGTGGCGGCCGATTTCGACGGCCGCCTAGGGCCGCCGCGAGAGTGAGAAAGGGGGGAACCCTTTCTCTCCGACAACAACGAAAAGTCTATGACCCAAGGAGAGGAATCGAAATGAGAGTATTGAAGTTGCTAATGATGCTTGCTGTGGTAAGCGTGCCGGCCGTTTGTGCGGCGGAGCCAGGAGAGTACAGCACTGTTACCGACGAGCGCTTGGCCAATCCTGAGCCAGAAAACTGGCTTCTGACCAAGGGCAACTACGCGGGATGGAGCTACAGTTCGCTCGACCAGATCACAGCCCAGAATGTCTCCAAGCTGCGCCCTGTTTGGGCTGCGGCGACGGGCGTGACCTCAGGGCATGAAGCGCCGGCGATCGTCAACGGACGCTACATGTTCGTTGCTACGCCGAGCAACCAGGTATTGGCATTCGATGCCAAGACCGGCCGAACGCTGTGGACATACAAGCGCGAGATCGCGGAGGGCTTTAGTGCTTTGCACATGACCAACCGAGGTGTGGCCCTGTGGGGCGACAACGTCTATGTCGCAAGCGTTGACTGCGTCCTGCAGGCGCTCGACGCTAAGACGGGCAAGCTCGTCTGGGAAGCCACCGCTTGCGATTGGCAGAAGCGGAGCGAGTACATCACCTCCGCGCCACTGGTCGTGAAGGGGAAGGTCATCGTCGGTCCCTCCGGCGGCGAGTTCGGTGTTCGAGGCTACCTCAAGGCTTTCGATGCCAAGACGGGCAAGGAGGAATGGACAACCTATTCAATTCCCGGACCCGGAGAGCCCGGTAACGAGACGTGGCCGCAGGACGGCAAGTGGAAGAATGCCTGGAAGACCGGCGGCGGCACCATGTGGATGCCGGGCAACTACGACGCCAAAAACGACATCATCTATTGGGGTGTCGGCAATGGATCGCCTTGGCCCGGGGATCAACGCCCCGGCGACAACCTGTACCTGGCCTCGGTCATCTCCATCAATCCTGATAACGGCAAGATCCTCGGCCACTACCAGTACCACTGGAACGACTCCTGGGACTGGGCCGGCATGAACGCCCCCTCGTTGGTCAACTTCGAGAAGGACGGCAAGGAGGTTCCTGGCCTCATCACCGCTCAACGCAACGGCGTTCTCTACTGGCTCGATCGCAACGACAAGGGCGAGATCACGTACGACGCCTCTAAACAGTACGTAAAGAACAACGTCTTCACGGGCTTCGATCCGAAGACGGGCCGTCCGACCTACAACGAGGATCACAAGCTCGGTACGGGCAAGAAGGTGACTTACTGCCCCAGCGTCTGGGGCGGCAAGGACTGGTTTTACCAAGCCTACAGCCCGAAGACCGGAACGCTCTACGTGCCCTTCAACGACAATCACTGCACGACGCTGGAGGGTGTGGTTCAGCCTGTGTTGCCGGGCCAGTGGTCAGCGGGCATCGATATCAAGTCGCTGAGACCGGATATCACCGAAGGTGCTCCCTACATCGGAGGCATCCAGGCTTGGAGCGTGAATGGACGCGACGAGCTTTGGAAGACTACGTATGAGAAATCCTGGAACTTTGGCTCGATCCTGGCGACTGCAGGTGATGTGATCTTCGCCGGCGGTACCAATGATCGCAAGTTCCGGCTTACGATGCCAAGAGCGGCGAACTTCTCTGGGAGTTTCCCACGCCCTCCGGCATCATTTCGCCGCCCGTTAGCTACGAGATCGACGGCAAACAATACATCGCCGTCGTTTCCGGCTATGGCGTCGACATCAATTGGATCCAGAGCAAGATGCACGAGTCCAACGGGTGGGAGGCGAAGGTCCCCGAAGGCGGATCCGTGTGGGTGTTCGCGCTCGGTGACGAGGACTAGCGTTCTCCTCCCAAACGAACTGCGTTGACGTCCAACTGGCCTCCCCGTCCCTCAGACGGGGAGGCTTTTCTTTGAGCGAGCCGCCTTGGTGTGCATCTGCAAACAGAGTCGCGGTCGGGTGCGGAGTTCGACGAGACGTCCGGTTCTAGCGGGGCAAGCGTTAGTTCCACGCCGCCCCCGTTGGATGAGCAATCCATCGATTCTGCGCTAGTCAGCCGGAAGAGCGACAGGTGTTGCGCGACCGGGGCTACAGGTGTTTCCGCGCTTCCGCGCCAATTAACGCGCGGCACCATGTCGCGATCATTTGTGCAGGTGCGGCATCAAGACAGGAAACGTCGCTAGCGCAAGGACTTGTGGCTTGTTCTCCTAGTTTGGACACTGAATATTAAGAATTGGCATAGCGCTTGCTCATGTGAATGCATCGTGAATTTTCGAAGGTAGAAATGCGATGCCAGTGGTCCGTCAGTCCCGGGCCACGCCGAAAAGGGAAAGCGGCGAGCGGGACAATCCATTGCGGGAAGAGCTACTGCGGAACCACGCGTTCCGTGAGCTCGGCTGGCGTGGGCGTGATGCGCTTCCCGGCTTAGATCCGCACCTGTGCCTTCGATTCCAGACCGAAGTTCAGCGGCCAGCTTTCGCTCCCAGGCAGCTGCTCCGTGTATTCAGCATGCAGCGTATCTTGACGCTCGTCCGGCGAGCGATCGCCGGGGCGATCGGCTGCCCTGCATGCAGTCGAAATCCGAGCCGACTGGACGGGGATCCGGTCGCGTCGCGGTATAGCTTCGAGGCGCCTCGTTCAGGGCCGCCTTCAATAAGTCTCGAAGCGCACATTGCACCATCCGGTGCGTAGCAACGAGCCACACAAGTGAGATTGGGGGAAACTGAGAATGAGTATCACATCGAGATTGCATTTGGGCAACAAGCGTGGACGCGCCGCCATCGGGGCCGCCATCTTGGCGATGTCCATGGCGTTGATGGTGGGAACTCCCGCCCGGGCGCAAACGACATTCGACGTTATCGGGCCAAAGGAATACGACCTTCCGGTCAACTTCGACCCGTTCAATGTGTTCGTTCAGTATGCGTATGTGCAGGACAACTCCAAGGTCTGGTCGAACAGCGGCGAGAGCATCGTGGGCGATGGATCGCAGGCGCTCGTCGGCCTGTCGAAATACGTTTATTTCTGGACGCCGGAGTTCAACCGAAACGTCGGCGTGGCTTGGGAGATCATCCAGCCGGAGATCTCCGTTCGCAACAGCAAGAGCCAGGCTAATCCGGACGGCAGCCAAGTCAGCGGCTTCGGCGACACGATTACCGGTTTTGCGACTTGGTTCAAACCGACGCCCGCCTCCACGCTCGGCGTCCAGTCGTTCGTGCAGATCCCGATCGGGGACACCGATGTCAGCGATCAGACCTGGAAAAACTTGTCCAGCGTTCTCTGGTACACGCCCATTGGCTCGGCGTTCGACTGGACGGGTAATGCGGGCTTCGTTTGGCAATCTTCAAAGCCCAGCCGCGTTCAACCCGCCATGCTGTATCACACCAACAACCGCTTCGGCTGGCTGGCCACCGATTGGCTCGAGCCCTTCATCGCTCTGGACTACGAGTATATTGGGGCCTATGCGGGCTTTAACGAGGCGTGGTCCTTTGACGGTGGTCTCGGCTTCATGATCGACACCTTCGAGAACCAGTGGCTCACCTTGCGCTACTCCCAGAGTCTGGCCGGCAAGAACCACTCCTACAACGACAGCTGGAACTTGAAATACGCGGTTGTCTGGTAGAGCCCGGCACGGTCGCGGACAATGGAAAGGAAACCGGTCCATCACAGCGTGATGTCGATTCGTAGGTCGTACGCCAACTGACAGGCCAAAATGCCGCGCGGAGCGGGCGTATCCATCCACTCCGCGCCGTTCCTGGCAACCAATGGCGGCAGCAACAGCACCTCGGACACCAGATCTGAGGGCAAGTGCAAGTTAGTGAGGAAGTAGTGCTTCAAGAAAGTCCGTATCAAAACTTTATCGGTGGCCGGTTTGCAGATACCGGAGACGATGCGATCGACGTGTTCAACCCCGCGACGCAGGAGCGCCTCGAGTCGGTTCCTGACAGCTCCGCGGATACCGTGGACCGGGCCGTTCATGCAGCGCGAACGGCCCAAGCGGATTGGGAAAGATTGCCACCAATCGCCCGGGCTCGGCATTTGCGTGCGATTTCGGCAAAGCTACGCGAGAACGTGGACGAACTCGCCAAGATTATCAGCCGGGAACAGGGCAAGATTCTCCCACTCGCCCAGGTCGAGGTGGAGTTCACCGCCGACTATATCGACTACATGGCCGAGTGGGCACGGCGCATAGAGGGTGAAGTCATCTCGAGCGACCGTCCCGGCGAAAGCATTTTTCTTCACCGAAAGGCGATCGGCGTCGTCGCGGGCATCATCCCGTGGAACTTCCCGCTGTTCCTGATTGCGCGCAAGATGGCGCCGGCCCTGGTTACTGGCAACACCATCGTCGTCAAGTCGAGCGAGGAAACGCCGCTCAACGCCTTCGCTTTCTCTAAGTTGGTTGCCGAGACTGACCTGCCGCCGGGCGTGTTCAATCACATCAGCGGGACGGGATCGGGCCCCGGCGCGGCCTTGTCGCGCCACCCCGACGTCGATCTGATCAGCTTCACGGGCAGTGTCGAGACGGGTTTGCGTATCATGCAGGCTGCAGCCGCCAATCTCACACGCGTCAACCTGGAACTCGGTGGAAAGGCTCCCGCCATCGTGCTGGCCGACGCCGACCTCGGTCTTGCTGCAAAGGCAGTCTACGACTCGCGCATGACCAATACGGGGCAACTTTGCAACTGCGCCGAGCGTGTTTACGTGGAGCGCAGGATCGCCGACGAGTTCGTTGACCGGCTTGCACAGCTGATGCGGGACACCCGGTATGGCGATCCTCTGTCGAACGAAGATCTCGACATGGGGCCGCTCGTCAATGAGGTGGGACTCAAAAAGGTGGCCGGCATGGTGGAGCGCGCGAAAGGCGACGGCGCCACGGTCGTCGTCGGTGGCGGGCCGGCCGACGTTCCGCGGGGCCACCACTATCAGCCAACGATTCTGACCGATTGCCGTGCCGACATGGAGATTATGCGCAAGGAGATATTCGGCCCTGTCTTACCGATACAGGCGGTAGACAGCGTCGATGAAGCGATCGCGCTGGCCAACGATTCCGAATATGGACTGACGTCATCGATATTCACAAACGATCTCAGTACAGCCATGCGCGCGACGCGCGAATTACGATTCGGCGAGACCTACATCAATCGCGAGCACTTCGAGGCGATGCAGGGCTTCCATGCAGGTCGACGTAAGTCGGGCATCGGCGGTGCTGACGGCAAGCACGGTCTCTACGAGTACACCGAGACGCAAATCGTCTATATGCAGCACGGATAGGCGGTTGCGGAGGGGGGGCGGCGGCCCTGCTGGAGCCGCCCCCTAGTCGCGGCGTTTGGCTGTATGTGTTCGTGTGCGAGCCTGGGTCCAAGAGGTTCAGAAAGCCATGAAGGCAGGGATTGATATCTCGCTTGGCCCAGGCAACGACTTGGTGCACGACCGGCGCGTCCTGAATGGACAGGAAGACGGCGCCGTTGAGACGCGCCTTCTTCATCGAGCTCGGTACGAGGGCCACGCCCACGCTTTCCGCAACGAGATTGAGGATAGTCTGCTGAAGGTTTGTCTCGAGGCGAACCTGGGGCGTGAAACCGCTGGCTTGGCAATGTCCGATGATCGCGTCGTAGAGGCTCGGAGCAGCGCTGCGCGGTGCGATGACGAATGGCGTGTCCTCCAGTTCCGCGATGGCGATCTGGCGCTTATGGGCGAGGGAATGTCCCTTTGGCAACGCCGCGCATAGTGGCTCCGTGTAGACTGTGCGCGAATTGAGCGCCTGGGCGTTCTCCGGCGGAAACATGATGGCGGCGTCGATCTTGCCTTCGATGACATGGGTACTGAGGTCCTCGGGCAGCTGCTCGCGGATCGTGAAGTGCACATTCGGAAAGGCCGCCGAATAGGATCGCACGATTCCCGGGACAACATTGTAGGCGGCGCAGCTGGTGAACCCGATGCGCAGGGCGCCGATCTGGCCGCGTTCCGCTGCCGTTGCGTTTTTGCAGGCCTGCTCGAGCAGCGAAAGGATGGCCTTGGCGTCGGCATGGAGCTGCGTGCCACCGGCGGTCAGCGCGACGCTACGGGAACTGCGCTTGAACAGAGCGATACCGAGTTCCGTTTCGAGAGCGGCAATCTGCCGGCTGAGCGGCGGCTGGGAAAGATTGAGCCGCTCCGCCGCGCGGCCAAAATGCAGGGTCTCGGCGAGGACGCAAAACGAGCGCAGGTGCTTGGTGTCAATCATCTGGGAGCCTTGTCCGGGGACCATCCCCATTCATGCTGAAAATGTATCATTAGCGTCTGATCATTGCATTGGATCATATCGATCATGCGGCCTTAGTGTGGCGCGTCGCATCCTCCAATAACGGTCCCTTCAATGCTCTCCATGGTCACGGTGGTTCTGCCGGTCTTCGCCATCATTCTCGCCGGATTCGGCGCGCGCAAAGTGGGGGTTCTCGGTCCGCACGCTTCCCTCGATCTCAATCGCTACGTCTCTTATCTCGCGCTGCCGGCGCTGTTGTTCGACGTGATGGCGGGAGCGGACTGGGGGAACCTTGACCTCATGGAGTTTGTCGCGATCTTTGCTCTGTCGAGCACGGTCATCTATGGCGTCACGGTCGTATTGTGCCTCTTTGCCCGCAACAACCTCTCGGATGCGAGCGTCGACGGGCTGGGCGCGGCCTACTCCAACACGGGCTATATGGGCATTCCCCTGTGTCTGCTGGTGCTGGGTACCGACAGCCTACCCGCCGTAACACTCGCGGCCGTCGCGACGACCGTTGTGCTTTTCGCCATCGCGATCGTGTTGGTCGAGGCAGGGCGGCAGACGCAGCCGCGCGGCGTAGCGATTGTCTTGACTGTTGGGGGATCGCTCATCCGAAACCCGTTGATCATTGCCCCCTTGCTTGGCGGCATTTGGGCTGCGGCAGGACTCCCGATGCCCATGGCCCTCGATAGCTTTCTCGATCTTTTGGGCGCCAGCGCCGCACCGTGCGCACTCGTTTCCCTCGGACTGTTTTTCGCCGATAGCAGCAAGGAGAGCACCGGCCGGATCTGGTCGAAGGCAGCACTCCTTTCGACAGGTAAGCTGCTGGTGCATCCGGCGTTGACCTGGGTGCTTGCAATGTTCTTCGGGCTGCCCCCGTTTCTCGCCGGAATTGCCGTGCTGTTGTCCGCGCTTCCGACCGGGACGGGACCGTTCATGCTAGCGGAGCTCTACGGCCGCGAGACGGTGACGACGTCGAGTGCCGTTATGCTCTCGACCCTGGTCTCGCTCGTTACCATCACATTTCTGCTCTATTGGGGCGGCTATGCGGAGTTGGAGATCGCGACACGGTGACACTTTTAGCTCACGCCGTCGCGCCATTTGAGTTCGGCTTCGTCCCAGGCGGCCAGCGGCTGTAGATCCGGAACCCAAGCCAGGCCCGACTTGGAGTCGGACGAGACGGCCCCCGGAGAAACGACGACGTCCAGTAGTGCCGGCTTGTTGGCGATCGCCCATTCGATGGCCGCAGGCAATTCCTCGGCGCTCTCGATTCTCTCGGCCTTCATGCCGAGTGCTCGCGCCAGTGCGGCATGGTCGGCGTATTGCAGCTCTGTGCCGACGACCTTGCCATAGGTGATGCGCTGATCGTGGACCTCAATCTGCCAAGCGCCGTTGTTGGCGACAACGACGACGAGCGGCACGTTATGGCGCACAGCGGTGTCGATCTCGATGGCGTTGAAGCCGAAAGAGCCGTCGCCCGTTGCGACGATTACCGGCCGTTCGGGAAAGGCGAGCCCGGCGGCAATGCCGAACGGCAGGCCGATGCCGATACAGCCGAGCGAGCCCGGGTCGAGCATGCGCTTTGCGGATAGGCCGACGCGGCAAAAGCTCAGGAAGTCGCCGCCATCAGTGACGACGATGTCGTCATCACCGATATGGTTCTGGAGGGCCGCGATGAGTTTGTGGGGGTGGATGCGTCCGTTTTCGTCGTCCGGGGCGGACGCCATCGCCAGCCGGAGCGACTCCGTCTTGCGTTCGTGTTCGGCGCGCAAACGCGCCGCCCACTCGTGATCGATTGCGGGTTCGCGATTGCCGGCCGCTTCCAAAAGGCCGTTGAGGGTCAGGGCGCCATCGGCATGAATCTCAACCTCGCCACGCCGGTTGTCGGAAAGCTCGGAGGGCGCATCAGAGATGCGCACGAACTTGGCGTCGCCGAAGATCGCGGGCGAACCGAACCCGAGCTGGAAATCGAGCCGGCGGCCGAGGGTCACGACGACGTCGGCCTCGGTCATCACCTTGCCGCGCACACCGTTGACGACAGAGGGGTGTCCGTCGGAAACGACACCGCGGCTCTCGCCGGTATCGAGGTAGAGTGCGCCAAGTTGATCTAGAAAGCGCGTGAGCGCCGGGCCCGCCGTACGCGCGCCGCGGCCCGATATCACAAGCGGCCTTCTGGCTGACCAGAGAATCTCGGCTGCATCTTCGAGGCTATCTCTTGGAGGCACAAGGGCCGGCGTCGGTTTCTGGCGAAAGTGCTCGTCCATCTGCAGCGCGGGGACGACCTTCGCGCGGAGAGTGTCGGTGGGAAAATCGAGGTAGACAGGACCTGGGTCGCCGCCCCGCCCGACGGCGCGTTCCACGGCCGCATCAAGCTCCTGCAGCACCAGGGATGGCTCGCGCACTGTACGCGCATAACGCGTAATCGAGCGCACGAGAAGCGCGCCGTCGAGGTCCTGCAGGCTACCGCGATTTTCTTGCGCACGTGGCGGCACGCCCGACAGGACCAGCACCGGCGCGCGAGCCACATGAGCGTTCGCGATACCGGTGATCGCATTGGTTAGTCCCGGGCCTGCGGTCACGAGAGCAACCCCGAGCGACCCGGTCAGTTCGGCATGGGCATGTGCCATGTGAACGGCTGCACGCTCGTCGCGGACGTCTATGATGCGAATGCCCTCTGCATCAATGCTCATCCAAATCGGCATGATATGGCCGCCACACAGCGCAAAAACGCGGTCGACACCGCGGCGGCGCAGGAACCGCGCAATGATCGCTGCCGACGAGTTGTCGGCGATTCTCGTACTATCCATGTTCATGTTTGCATAGTTTCGTCAGTCGTAGCGTGGCACGGTTCCTTCCTAGGTGTTGTCGCGGCGGCTGTGGCTGGGCTAGCCGGGTCGACGTAGCTCGCGAGTGGGCTGGAGTGCGGACTGGTGTCGGCCAAACTCGGGTAGATCAACGGCAAGAGTGCAAGGCGCGTGTCGCGGCCGTCAGATTTGTTTGCCATTGCGATTCCGATCCCCAACAGACCCGCTCCGACGGCCTGCTGATGGGCGGGAGAATCTGCTATCGCAGCCACGACAGGCGCGGGTTGTGTAGTCCAACAGGCTTTCAACCGTTTTCACCGATGGTAGCTATCGCGGTCGAAGGAACGGACAGGGATCCACAACTCGCTTCGAGCAGGCGCAGGAGATCGGAAAGGCGGTTGAGGTAGGCGAGTGCTATGGCGCCAGCGGCTTCCTTGCCGCCTTCAGTTGAGAGCATGGCATCAGCAATGTTGTTGAGTTGGTTCAGTTCGGCCAAGCGTCGCTCGGCTCGCAGGCAGACCGCGTATGCGACCTCAGCGAAGGCCGAGGTCGGGAGTTCGCTAACTCTCATGTTCGGAGTCTGTGCGGTTAGCTCTGCCTCGAGCCCCTCTACGGCAGCATCGATGCGTTCGAGGGACTCCTGTGAAAGCCGGGGAGTGCCAGTGGCTTTGATCCGGCGGATGATTGCCGCCAGATCGGCCCGTACTGCGCGCAGGCTTTTGAGTAGGGGCGATGACGAAAGCGAGATCAAGACTGCGATCCAGGCACGCAACTCCACTATCGCGCCAATCGCTTCGACCGGTACGCTGTCCTTATCGACGATCACTCCTGAGTCGAGCTTGGTCTGACCGCAGTCACCTGGATGTGCGGTCGCCTGGCGACGGAGTTGTTCCATTGGAGATTCCCTCCAGTTGTCCTACGAGGTGGCTTGCTCCGCACGAAAAGCCTTGGCGTAATTGAGATAGTGTCCGATGACACTCCGCATCATCTCGCGTTTTGCATCGTCGAGCTTGGCAAGTGGATGGGCCGGACGTCCCGCCCAGACGCAGCCGCCGGTCAGATGCTGTCCGGGCTCGGCGACAGCTCCTGCGGCGAGCAGCACGTCGTCGTCAATGACGGCGCCGGAGTTTACGGTGGAGCCGATGCCGATAAGTGATCCTTCGCCAATGCGGCAGTCATGCAAATCGACGTTGTGGCCGATCGTCGAGTTGGCACCGATGACAAAGTCGCCTTTCTCGCAGTGAATGCGGGTGTTGTCCTGAATGTTGACGTTGCGACCGATTCGGATCGCGAAGCCGTTGGCCTCCAGCCGGCAGCCAAAAAAGACGCTTGCGTTGCTCGCAAGGTCGATGCGGCCTTTGAGGTGCGCCGTCTTGGCGACAAAGGCATCGTCTGGCGGAACGAGGTCCGGTGTGCCGGCTGCCTCGTGGACAAATATGGACCTTGCGATCTCTTCGCGCAGTTGCACGGCACGCGCCTCGCACTCATACGGGCTGCAGGCGCGAACGGGCATGGCTGGGATGCCGGCATAGACGTGGCCGCCCTCCAGTTTCGTACGGGGGAAGACGACCGCTCCCTTTTCGATGACGACGTGATTCTCGACGACCGAGCCATCAAGAATGACGGCATCATTCTCGATGACGCAGTCATTGCCGACATCACACGCGTGGACCACGGCGTTGCTTCCCACGGTCACCCGATCCCCGATACGGGTGGGATAGAGATCGTGGGCAATATGGACCGTTCCATACTCGCCCAATGAGAACGAGTCGCCGATGCGCACGTAGTGACCGTCAGCGCGGAGCACCGAATTGGCCGCGAGTAATGGTCCTGCCCCGATCTCGACCTTTCCCAGGACGCACGAGCCGTGCCCGCTGAGCTGGTGCTCGCTGGCAAAGAGCGGTTCGATGCCGTCATAGGGAAGGATGTAGGGCTTCCGCGACGGGAGAAGGTCTGCAGCCATTGTGTAGACGCCGTCGCGGCTGCGCATGCTCCCCTTGATCAAGCGCGCGCTCGTCAGCAGTTCGTCCACAGACAACTTTGCCGCGGCTTGCGAGCAATAGGGCTGGAACTTTTCGATTCCCGGTGCGCGCAAACTGCGCGCGATCATGAATCGGCGGACACTAAGCCGCCCGTGACCCAGCGCGACGCTGCGGGCAAGCAGCAGCGCGGCGGCAGCGGGACTGCCCTTTCGCGCGGCCGCACGAGAAGACTTGAGTTGGTGACGCGACAGTGGCATGCGCTGGCTCAATAGACGGGTGTCTCACGATAGGTGCCCCAAACGTCTTTCAACGTTTCGACGATGTCGCCCATTGTGGCGCCGTTGGCGACGAGTTCGACCGTCACTGGCATGATGTTTTCCGAGGGATCTTTCGCCACCTCTACGAGCTTCTTCAAAAGAGCCTCGTGTTTTTCGGCGTCGCGCTCGCGGCGTACGCGCTGGGTGCGCGCGACCTGACGCTCTGCCGTCGTCTGGTCGTAGGGGTGAGTGTGGATCTCGGGATCGTCCTGGTTGTCCACGAAGCGATTGACGCCAATGACGGGCTTGTCGCCCGACTGCTTGCGCAATGCGGTCTCATAGGCGAAGTCGGCGATATGCTTCTGGAACCAGCCGTCGCTGATTAGCTTCAGGGTTCCCCCGTTGCTCTCGACCTCGGCAAGGATCTCGAAGATGCGTTTCTCGTAGTCGGCGGTAAGCGTCTCGACGTAATAGGAGCCACCAAGCGGATCGATCACCTGCGTGACGTTGGTCTCCTCGGCGATGACCTGCTGGGTGCGCAGCGCCATGCGCATGGCGTCCTCGGTCGGGATCGCGAAGGCTTCGTCGTAGCCGTTGGTATGGAGCGACTGGCAGCCGCCGAGGACAGCCGCAAGCGCCTGCATGGACGTGCGCACGACATTGACCATGTATTGCGGTTTGGTGAGAGAGGCCGCCGCCGTCTGGCAATGGAAGCGCAGGCGCATCGACTCGGGATTCTTAGCGCCGAACCGCTCCTTCATGATCTTGGCGTAGCAGCGGCGGAGCGCCCGAAACTTAGCGACTTCCTCGAAGAAGTCGGCCTGGCAGACGAAGAAAAACGCTAGGCGCGGCGCGAATTCGTCCACCTCCATGCCCGTCTTCAAGACTTCCTCGACGTAGACAATGAGGCTGGCGAGCGTGAACGCGGCCTCGTGGAGCGGCGAGGAGCCGGCCTCGGAGATGTGGTAGCCGGAAATGTTGATGGGATTGTAGCGCTTCATGTTACGCGCGCAGTAGGTGATGCAGTCGCGAACGATGCGCACGGACGGCTCGACCGGGAAGATGTACTCCTTCTGAGCCATGTACTCCTTGAGGATGTCGGCCTGGACCGTCCCGGAGAGCTTGTTGAGGTCATAGCCACGTTCCTGCGCCAGCACGACGTACATCGCGAGCAGGATCCAGGCGGACGGATTGATGGTCATGGAGACGGAGATCTTCTCCAGATCGATACCCTCGAACAGGGCCTCCATGTCGGCAAGGGTGTCGACTGCGACGCCCTCGCGGCCGACCTCTCCCTCGCTCATGGGATGGTCGGAGTCGTAGCCCATCAGTGTCGGCATATCGAAATCGGTGGAGATGCCTGTTTGACCCTGCGCGATCAGATACTTGAAACGCTTGTTGGTGTCCTCACCGGTGCCGAAGCCCGCGATCTGGCGCATGGTCCATGGCCGTGAGCGGTACATGGTCGGGTAGGGGCCGCGGGTGAACGGATAGCGGCCGGGCAGCCCGATGTCCTCGATCGGCGTTTCGGCCAGGTCCGCGGCGGTATAGGTGCGCTTGACCGGAAAATCGCCGAGCGTGAAGAACTGCTCCTTGCTCTCGGCCTGCTTGCGAAGGAACTGCGCGACCTCGTTGGCCTCCCAGTCCTTCTCCTCCGCCCGGATCTTGTCGATGACTTCCCGGGAGAAGGAGGAATCATTGAAGATCTCGTTCATCGGTTAAATATTCCTTTTTCGAGTGAGGCTGTTACAAGCTCGTTCGCCAGCGAATAGGGATCGGCCTGACGATCGCTGAGGCGCTGGGCGAGCGCCGAGCAATGGGGTCTGGATTCTTCGGTGAAGCGCTCGATCAGCAGAGTCTCGGCGGTCTTGTGGAGGCGATACCTGGCGATCGCGAGACGGCGCTTCCTGCCGCTTTCGGAGTCGAAGGCCACCTTGCGGTGGCGGGTGAGCGCATCGATGAGTTCGTCGAAGCCGTCGCCCGTATAGGAGCTGATGCCAACCACGGGCGCGTTCCAATCGGGCGTCTCGCCCGGCTTCAGCCCGAGCATCAGCATGGTCTTGAGATCGGTGATCGTGCGCGACGCATCGCTACGATCACATTTGGAAACGACGTGAATGTCGGCAATTTCGAGCATGCCGGCTTTGATCGCCTGCACGTCGTCGCCCAGACCCGGCGCGGACACGACAATCGTGGTGTTCGACGCCTTGGCGATCTCGACCTCGTCCTGGCCGACGCCGACGGTCTCCACGATGATGGTGTCGAAGCCGCCGATATCGAGGATATCGGTCGCCTCCAGAGTTGCCCGGGCTAGCCCGCCGACGGCCCCACGTGTGGCCATGCTGCGGATATAGATGCCGGGATCGGACGCGATGTCCGTCATGCGGATGCGGTCGCCCAGAATCGAGCCGCCGGTGTAGGGGCTCGATGGGTCCACCGCGACAATTCCGACTTTCATGCCGAGCTTACGCAAACGGCCCGCGAGCGCGGCGACAAGTGTGGACTTGCCGCTGCCGGGGACGCCCGTGATCCCGATCACATGCGCGGAGCCCGAAAGCTGGTAAATCCCCGCCAGAGTCTCCCTGACTTCCTCGACCCCCGCTTCGGCGCGTGAGATTAGGCGTGCGATAGCCGCGGTCTCGCCGGACTTTGCGCGTCCAAGCAGGCTGCTAGACGGCGCATAACGGCTCACGCCCCGGTCTCCGTTTTTATCTGCTCGTACATGTTGCGGAAGACGGCGCGGTCGTCGACCACGCGACGGGCCTTGAAGTCGGTGCGCGGCAGCGAGCCCTTTGGCACGATCTCAGCCTTGGCGCGCAACCCGAGTAGGGTCTGCATGCGGCGGCAGACATCGTTTCGGAACGGATCGGGCGCCGACTCCTCGTCGATCTCGACGCGCAGCAGAAGCTCGTCCATCGTGGATTCGCGCGTGATGACGATCTGATGCTCGCCGCCGTAGCCGGGCGTGGCATTGAGGGCGGCGTCGATCTCGCTCGGATAGACGTTCTCACCACGAATGGTGAACATGTCGTCGATGCGCCCGAAGATGCCGTGCGGCAGCCGCGGGTAGGTGCGCCCGCACGGGTTCGGACCGTCGACCCATTGCGTCAGGTCGCCTGACGCGAGCCGTATCATCGGCTGGGACGTGCGTTCCAAATGCGTGTAGACCGGCGTGCCACGCTGACCGTAGGGCACGCGCTGCATGGTCTTGGGATCGCACACCTCGGTGTAGACGACATCCTGCCAGCACAGCATGCCTTCCGTCTCGGCGCTGCCGGCGACATTCATCCAGGGCGACATTTCCGCCATGGAGCCACTGTCGAAAACCTTCGCACCGAAATACTCCTCGATGCGGCCCCGCACGCCGGGAATGGAGGCGCCGGGCTCGCCGGAGAAGAACATGAACTTGAGCCCGAACTCGCGAGGATTCAGCCCGCTGTCGATGGCCTCCTGTGCCAGATGCAAGGCATAGGTCGGCGTGCCATAGAAGCCGGCGGGCTTCATGGCATCGAGCCACTGGGCACACCGCCGTGTCATGCCGGACGCGCCCGCTCCAAATGGGAACGCCTTGGCGCCGAGCCGCTCGCGCCGGCCAGCGCCCCCCCAGCTTCCCATATATAGAGAGAGAATGGCGGCGATACAGATCATGTCGCCTGGGCGCATACCCATAGCCACATGATACGGGCGTGCGCGTTGGCGATCGCGGTCCAGTCGTTGCGGCCGATGGCGAATGCCGTCGGGCGCCCCGTCGTGCCGCTCGTGCCGTGGATGTGAAACACCTCGCTGTCCGGAATGCATAGATAGTCGCCGAATGGAGGCGCTTCCGCTTGCGACTGGCGCAGCTCCTGCTTGGTGATCACCGGGACTTTCGATTCGAAATCCTCGAGCGACTTGAGATGATCCGGGTGGAAGCCGGCCTCGTCCCAACGGCGCCGATAGAACGGTGCGTTGTCGTAGGCGTAGCGGCAGACGACCTTGAGACGCTCAAGAATGGCTGCCTCGCGCTCGCTCGGCGGCATCGTCTCGCGCTTCTTGAACCAATAGCGCGAGGAGGCTTCCGGAAAATAGTCGTCGGGATAGGACGGCGGAAAAGACCAATATTCCATGTCGATTGCTCCGATCAGCGCGCGCCGCGCTCTGCAACGAGGCGCGTGAGCGTGTCGACGATGGCCTGGGGCGGCGTATCCTGGAGGAGCACCTCCTCGACGCCGATCTTCTTGAGCTCGACAACGTCCTCGTCGGGCATGACGCCTCCGGCGACGACGATCAGATCGTCGACGCCCTTGTCGCCGAGGAGCTTGAAGATCTTCGGAAAAACGGTCATCTGGACGCCCGAAAGCAGGCTGACGCCGAGGACGTCCACGTCCTCTTGGATGGCGGCGTCGACAACTTCCTCGGGCGTACGATGCAACCCAGAATAAATGACGTCCATGCCAGCATCGCGAAGGGTGCGTGCAACAACGCGCACACCGCGATCATGGCCGTCGAGCCCCACTTTAGCGAGGAGCACACGGATAGGCCGATCCAACTCAATTCCTCCCAAGCCGATTTAGTTCTGTTTATTGAATTCAGAATTTGGAATACAGAGTGGCATGACTTGCGCGGTTGTCAAGAGGCAACCATACTCGGGGCCTTCTCCCCCCATCGAATCGTCGGAATCAGAAGGAGTACGCGCATTGCAGGGCCTTGAACCCGCAAAAACCCTCGTGGATCAGGCCTACGAGGTCATCCTCAATGCCCTGTGCGATGGGACCTTCCAGCCCGGCGAGCGACTGACGCAGGAGGAGATCGCCTCCCGCCTCAACGTGTCGCGCCAGCCGGTGACGCATGCGCTTAACGTCTTGAAGTCACAAGGTTTTCTTGTGCAGGCCGGCCGGCGCGGGCTGAAGGTCACCTCGGTCGATCTCGACTTTCTGGAGGCGATCTACCAGTTGCGCTCGGTGGTGGAGCCGCTGGCGGTCAAGCTGGCAACGCCAAAGATGACAGAGAAAGACATCCAGGAGGGGCAAGCGCTGGTGGAACGCGGTCGCGCGGTCGCAAAGTCCGGCGACAGCAAGGCCGTGCAGCAGGCCGACATGGATTTTCACTCTTTTATCTACCGGCTGTCGGGCAACCCGCTGATCGCGGATACCATGAAGTTGCATTGGAATCATCTGCGCCGCGGGATGGGACGGGTGCTGAACTCGGGGCCGGCGACCGGAATCTGGAACGAACACGGACGTGTTCTCGACGCCATGAGCCGCGGTGAGGCCGATGAGGCGGCCGAGTTGATGCGTAAACACCTGGTCGACGCTTACGAGCGGGTGTGCAGATCTGGCGCCCCGGAGCCAGCATGATCGAGTCAGCCTTTATGCGCTGGTAGCCGCACAGGCTCGGCTATTTCCAGTCCGGGCCATTTCTTCAATCTTCTTCCCGCCCATGCGATGCCTGTCCTTAGAGAGGCCCAGTTGCGCCACGCCGCGGCGCTGCAAGATGGGATAGAGATCTCTACGACCTCGCAGCGGGGCCAGGTCGCGTCAGCGGTCATGATGGCGAGTCTGATCGCCGGGCGGATGGGCTTGTGCCCCCGCCTGCGGCCGATCTGCCTGTTCAGTCCCGGTGGCGCAGCGCATCGACCAGCAAGACAAAGGCTGAGGTCGGTTGCCTGCGGTTTGGGAAATATATCCGGTATCCGGGCCAAGGCGGGCACCAATCCTCAAGCACCCGGCTTAGTCGTCCGTCGGCGAGATGGGGCCGAGCCATATCCTCCGGCACATAGGCGAGACCGAAACCCGCCAGGGCGGCATCGAGGGCGGGGAGGATGCTGTCGAAGACGAGTTGCCCCTCCACGCGCACGTTCATCTCGTGGCCATCCTTCTCGAACTCCCAGGCATAGAGACCGCCCTGAGCGAGGAGGCGCAGATTGATGCACTTATGGTCGACCAGATCATGCGGCCTCATTGGCCGTTGGCGCCGTGCTAAATAAGATGGCGCGCCGACCACGGCGGATCGGAGGTCTGGGCCGATGCGCACGGCGACCATGTCCTTTTCCACCTGCTCGCCAAAGCGAACGCCCGCGTCAAACCGATGGGCGACGATGTCGGTCAGGGCGTTTTCGACGGCGATCTCGACCCGGATATCGGGATAGCTTGGCAAAAAAGCCGAAAGCTTGGGCCAAAGTAGATAGCGGACGGCGTGGTCGCTCGCAGTGATGCGAATAGTCCCGGCGGGCTTCTCACGAAGCTCCCTCAGAGCTTCCAGTTCGGCCTCGATCTCATCAAACCGCGGTCCGGCGGAGCGCAACAGGCGTTCTCCTGCTTCCGTCGGCGCGACACTTCTTGTCGTCCGGGTCAGCAGCCGCACCCCGAGCCGTTCCTCGAATTCGCGAATCGTGTGGCTCAATGCCGATTGTGAGATTCCCAGCTTCGCCGCTGCCTTGGTGAAACTGCGCTCTCTTGCGACGGCGAGGAAGGCGGGGAGGTCGGTAACGTTCTGGCGGCTCATTCATGAATCCAGCTCATAGGACTATGCAAATTATACGACCTAATGTGCGCTTGGTGCAGCGCTTATTTAGAATCAAGACACCGTGCGGCACCTCGTGCCGCTCCTCGCCAAAATCACCAATCATGGAGCACTGAATGTCGAGAATCAGGACCCTTCTGCTCGCGACCACATTGATGGCCGTGGTGAGCGTTCCCAGCCTTTGCCTGGCCGACGAATTCAAAGAAGTTTGGCGCGCGGAAGGATTGCAGCAGCCTGAATCCGTCCTGTTCGACACCGAGGGAAAGGTGCTCTACGTATCCAATATTAATGGCGCTCCCACGGACAAGGACGGCAAGGGCTTCATCACAAAAGTCTCGCCCGAAGGTGAAATCATTGAGGCGGAATGGGCAAAGGGGCTGAATGCCCCGAAGGGCATGGGGATTGACGGAGATCGGCTCTATGTCGCGGATATCGACCGGCTTGTCGTCATTGACACCGGAACTGGAGAGATCTCGAAGGTCTACGAGGCTCCGGACGCCAAGTTCCTGAACGACGTCACGGTGGCCAAGGACGGACGCATATTCGTCTCGGACACGCTCACCAACACGATCTACGCGCTCGACGGCGACACATTCGGAGCGTGGCTGAGCAGTGAGGACCTCGCGGGGCCGAACGGGCTCTACGCCGACGGCGACAAGTTGATCGTGTCCTCCTGGGGCAGCGGCGAAATGATGTCAGCAAAACCCGACCATCTCAGGACCATCGACCTCAAGAGCAAAGAGGTCGCAGATATCGGCGATGGCACGCCGGTCGGCAATCTCGATGGCCTGGCCTTGGGCGACAATGGTAGTTTTCTCGTTACGGACTGGGTGGCCGGCGCGCTCTTCCGGGTCGAGCCTTCCGGAAAGGTCGAGAAACTGCTCGATCTCAACCAGGGAACCGCAGATTTCCTCTACCAAAGCGACGACAAGCTTCTGCTGATCCCGCTCATGCAAGATGGCGCTCTGGCCGCCTTTCACTGGGAACAGTGAGGGTGGTAGTGAAATCTGGACGACTCCACGGGACCTTGGGCCGCGCGGCGCTGGTTCTCGCACTCCTCGTGGCGGCATCGTCCTTGGTTCTTGCAGAGGACTTGGCTCGTGCCGAGGATCGGCGTTGTCCTGAGTCCTCGGACATTAGCTTGCCCGACGGATTTTGCGCGACGATCTTCGCGGACAAGCTCGGTCATGTCCGTCAGCTTGCCGTAACGCCGGACGGCGTCGTTTACGCGAATACCTGGAGCGGTGCCTATTACCCGGACGCCCCCCGTCCAAAGGGTGGATTTCTCGTTGCGCTGAAGGATACGAAGGGCACGGGCAAGGCCGACGTGATTGAGCGGTTCGGCCCATCGTCTACGGCCGGGGTCAAGGGTGGCACCGGCATCTGGCTCCACAAGAATTGGCTCTATGCGGAGAGCGACGACCGCATCGTCCGCTTCGAACTGAAGGGTGACAACGTCAGGCCCTCGAGTAAACTAGAGACGATCGTGAGCGGTATGCCTCTGACCGGCGACCACCCGATGCATCCCTTCGCCATTGACGATGAGGGCAATCTGTTTCTCTCAAGCGCCTCGGCAACCAACACTTGCGAAGTGAAGAACCGCATGCCGCATTCGCCAGGTCAGGAGCCCTGTACGGAACTCGATACGCGCGGTGGGGTCTGGCGCTACGACGCCAACAAGACGGGACAGGTTTTCTCGTCCAAGGAGCGCTACGCTACCGGTATTCGCAATGCCGAGGGCTACGATTTCGATACGGCCGGCCGCCTCTACGCGACCCAACACGGCCGGGATCAACTCCACGAGAATTGGCCTGAGCTTTACTCGCAGCAACAAGGCTTCGAGCTTCCAGCTGAGCAGGTCATGATCCTAAAGATCGGGGCCAATTACGGCTGGCCCTTCTGCTACTACGATCCGGAGCAGAAGAAGCTTGTGCTTGCGCCCGAATATGGCGGCGATGGCGGTAAGAAAGTCGGCCAGTGCAGCGAGTACGAACTACCCGTCGCGGTTTTTCCCGCGCATTGGGCACCCAACGACCTCAAAATCTACAAAGGCTCGCAATTCCCGAAGGCATACCGCGGCGGTGCCTTCATTGCGTTCCACGGCTCGTGGAACCGGGCCCCTGGCCCGCAAGCCGGATACAACGTCGTGTTCCAGCCGCTTGCCGACGGGAAGCCTTCCGGCGACTACGTCGTGTTCGCGGATGGATTTGCCGGCCCGAACAAGGAGCCGGGCGGAGCTGCGCGTCGGCCATCGGGGCTTGCGATCGGTCCGGATGGCGCTCTCTACATCGGCGATGACAAGAGTGGCCGTATTTGGCGCGTGACCTACACTGGCGACCCCAATGCAGTAATTCAGGCGGCGCCTGAGCCAATGGTCGAGGCGGCTGCCTCGTCCGGCGGAACGGTTCCGCCGGAGGGAGCACAAGGCGCGGTTGCCGATCTTCCGGTGCCGCCTGGAGCGACGCGCGAGGAAGTCGCGCTTGGCATGAGGATTTTTCACGGAAAGGACGTGGCCGCGACGTGCGCGGGATGCCACGGGGCCAATGGCATTGGGACACCGGTTGGACCGGATCTGACGAACGGGACGTGGCTTTGGGGCGACGGCAGCATTCAGGCCATCACCAAGGCCATCAGGCACGGCGTGCCGCAGCCGAACCAGCATCCCGGCGCAATGCCTCCTTATGGCGGCGTTCCTTTGCCGGATGACAAACTCGCCGCGGTTGCCACCTATGTCTGGGCGATCGGGCACGCCAAGCAATAGTAGCTAGGTTCGACGGTCTCGGCCGGACTTACGGGGGCGAGTTCGATACGGCCCGTGGCCGGATGCGTTCGGCGCGAAATGGCCCGTCGTCTGTGTCGCGTCGCCGTCTCGTTGCTACCGTCGGTGTGACAGGCACGTGGACTGTCAATCCAGGCCAAGCCGTGGACCGCTACGATGACTCCTACCCGGCAATTGGGCTTCTCAATGCCGCAATAGTGGTAAAATATAGACGCTCGCGAGGTATCCAGATATCAGAAATTCGTGGTGTTGCAGCACGTTGTCTCGTAGCCGTCAGCCTGCTTTTCGCGTCCGCACCTGTGTCGGTCGGCGCTGCCGATCAAGAGAGCGAAGCCGAGGCGGTAAGGGTCGAGGTGGCCAAGGTCGTCGCCGGGCCGCTCAACGAACAAGTCACGGCCGTTGGCACGCTCCCGTCGGACGAAGCAGTTACGATCAGTTCGGAGATCCCAAGGCGACTCGAGGCTATCCATTTCGAGGAGGGGCAACCGAAGGCGGGAACAAAGACAAGCGACGGTGAATTGCACCCCCGAAGACTGGCCGTGATGCGAGGCTGAAGCTTCCTGTGCGAAAAGTCGCTCAGCAGAATGGGTAATCGGTCGATATTCGATCTGCAGGCGACTCAGCTAGCACAAACTCTAGCACAAAGATTTATCCACAGCAGAATTAACTAATTAAATCAATATATTATGGCTCAGGTCATTCGCCTCATAACCTGAAGGTCGTAGGTTCAAATCCTACCCCCGCAACCAATCCAGCAATTTCCTAGTCCCGCAACAACAGCCCCGGAAAATGGGAGCTGCAGGACATGACGTGAGTGATGGCCTCCCGGTCGTACTCATCGCCCGAGCGATATGCGTCGAAGTAGTCGTTCAGCCGCCTCACGCGTTCGGGCATTGCAGCCACGGCCTGCAAGCCAACTGAGACGCCGTAATTCGCAAAGGCGATGCGTACATGCGGTGCATAGGGTTCGCGGCAGAAATAGCCGTCCTCCATCCACATGCGGTCCAACATGGCCAGCGAACGGGTACGCTGGACCTGCGCCCATGGCTCATCCGGGAAGAACTGAGTCATCCACAGCATCATCCCAAGCCCGAGGTCTTGGCTGATGACGAGGCCGCCGGCCACCGCGTCGATGAGTTCCTTCATCTCGGCGATTTCCGGCGCCAGTTCCACGTCGTCGAGAAGCCGGTAGGCCACATAGCCGTCGAAGGCATCGAGGGCGCCAAAGCCGAAACCGGGTTCGGGCCCGCTGAGGTCCTCTTTCATCTTCCAGAGGCACCGCGCTTCGGCACCACGAACGGCCCGTGGATCTCGCGCGCCAGCTTGATCCCCTCCGCCCGGTAGGCGGGATCGAAACGGCCCATCACGTGGAGCGCGTAAAGCCACATGGCGAGGTAGTGGAAATACTGGCCGTAGCGATCCGGTGCTTCGCCGATGCGAATGCCGCGATCGCGTCCGAGAACGCGCCTGACGTCTCCAACGACCTGAGCGGCCTCGTCGAGATATTTCTGCTGCTGTAACGCCTCGTACAGCGAGGCGAGAAGGACGACGCCGAAGGCATCCGTCCAAAGATAGCGCAGGCCGTTCGGCCAAATGCGCTCAGCCCGCATCCAGGCGAGCTTGTCCAGGACGTAGTCGATATCCTTGAGCCCCTGCATCGCACAACCTCGTCAGGGAGCGGATTGCCGCCAACGCACGCGCGTCGGCCGGGCAGCTTCTATGTGGCGCCAATCCCGTTTTGGCGCCTTGATTGGCGTCAAGCGGTCCTGCTGGCATAGGATGGCCTCTAGCCCATATCGCCTGGACGTCTCCCATGGAAAACGACGCTTTCGACCCCGAGAGCCAAAAAAAACTGGCGCTCGATCAGCTTGTTTTGCTGGACGAACACAACTGCCTCGAAGGCGACGAGATGCGCCCGTTGCGTCTCGCTCTCGAGTTCATGAAGGCGGACCGTGCGCTGATCGACGAGGCGATTGCCTCGACGGTCGTCGTCTTCGGCAGTCACCTGATCGCTTCGCCCGAGGCGGCCGATGCCGCCTTGAGCCGGGCCACGGACCCAGCTGGCAGGGCGCGCGCCGAGCAGCAGCGCGCCATGTCCGCCTGGTATGAAGAGGCACGCCACTTTGCACGCATTGTCTCGGAACGCGGCGGTGCGCTCGCGTCGAGCGGTCCACGTCACAATGTCCTGGCGACCGGCGGCGGGCCCGGAATCATGGAGGCGGGCGAACCGGGGGGCCATGGAGGCCGGGCCCCGAGCATCGGCTTCAATATTGTCTTGCCGGAGGAACAGCACCCCAATCCCTACATCACGCCGGAGCTCAGCCTGTCTTTCCGGTACTTCGCCATCCGCAAGATGCACTTTGCCATGCGGGCGCGGGCGCTTGCGATCTTTCCGGGCGGCTTCGGGACCTTGGACGAGTTGTTTGAGATACTTACGCTCAAGCAGACTCAGAAGATGGCGCCGATTCCGGTCATCCTGTTTGCGCGCGCCTATTGGACGAACCTGATCGACTTCGGCGCATTGGTGGAGCGGGGCACGATCCGAGAAGACGATGCGGGCTCGTTCGAAATGGTCGACAGTGCCGAAGAGGCCTGGGCTGTGCTGTCTCGCGCAGGTGTCTTGACCGAGCCTTCGTTGCGCGTGCCATAGGCCCGTCCGACTTCTCAGGCGGCTATCGGACGGCTCATCAAGCGACGACTTTGCGTTTTCGTGAGCGGGGCTCCTCGGCTGCCGTGCCGAGCACATCCGCCTGTCCGCGTTTCGAGCCCGCAAGGTCGGCGATCGTGTGGAGATCCAGAACGCTTATGAAAGCCTCCAGCGCATCGCCGACAACTTGATTGATGGGAGTCCCGGCTCTCTTGGGCGCGGAGCGGGCGGTGCCCCCTTTGCGGGCCGACCTTATCCTGGCGGCCTCCGTGAACCGGACCACCTCGCCGATACGGATCTCATCCGCGGGCCTCGCCAGACCCAAGCCACCGGAGCGGCCACGAACCGTCTCGACGAATCCCGCCCGCACCAAGCCCGGTACGATCTTGGCGACGTTGTACTCCGTGATCCTCTCCGCGCGCGCGATATCGGCTGCCCGAAGGCGCTTTGTCCCGGCGCGGGCGCAACGCACGAGAATGCGGATGGCGTGATGAGTTTGTTTGCTCAGTTGCATAGGCGTCTCGGCACCATACATACCAAATCATCCTGGCCGAGTGGGATAATTTGGCAATGGCCCGGCAAGGCGGCGATTCGCCCAGGCAGGGCCGGATCGGAAAACCGTTTACAAATGGACTTCTACTCTACCACGAGTCGGGCAGCCCGATGATCTTCCCCTCGCCAAAGCCTATCGGAAACCGCATCTGCCGCTCCGGCAATTCGCGAAGCCGTCAGAAGCGGGCGCGTGAAGCTGGGCGCGATCTTCCCGCTGCGCGGCACAACCGGCGCACAGAAGGACGAGATCGCGCGCATAGGCATGGTCCTCTTGCCGGCCGGCGCCTGGTGCGGTCAGAAACACCTCGATGCCGACATAGAGAAAACGCGGATTGCGCCAGACGATCTCGGGAATGTAGGTCCACACGACAGGACGCAATTCCTGTTCCGACGGTGCACGAGACCCGTTTGTTTCGTGCGACACGATCTTGAGCCGCCGTATATCCGCATCCTCTGACGCGGAACCATGCGCACGGTTTGCCAGCGCGTGGTCCAGGCAACTCAAGAAGTCTTCGCTGTGACAATAGATATCGGCACACCGGCCGCTCTCGTTGAGACCCGTATGGATATCGATCACAGGCCCGGTTCGCCGGTGCAGTTGCTGGAGAACCTGCTGGTACATCTCGGCATGGCGAATGCGGTATTGGAATTCATCGTCCGGCGTGGGATTGGCGTTCTCCAGCCCCTTGTCCACGCGGAGCACGTCGCAGCGGTCCCCGAGAAGCCCGGCCAGGCGATCTCCGAAGGCGAGTTCGTCCCTATGAACGCCGATCAGGAGAAGCGGTTTTTCCATCGTCTCCATCGCCCAGCCACTCGTAGATCTCGAAAGACGTAGCGCAACAACTGCCGCAGGTGCCGCCCGTCGAGCATTTGTTGCAGCTGCATCCGAACTCGAGACGCTTCACCTTGCCCTTGCGGATCCAATGATCGAGCATGCCCCGCAAAGCGTCCGGCTCTACGCTGTAATGTGTCGAGAGGTCCCCAATGCTGGCGGGGCTATGGGTCTCGAGGTAGTTCTTCAGATCAAGCAGCATTGGCGTTCGCTGTCGTCCATGCGGTTAGGTTTTGGCATGCACGTTGGGCATCACGCACCCCGGAGTGCGGGGAGGCGGTGATTTTCGTGGGTGCCGTAATAACGCATGCCAAGAAACGCCGCGACAAAGAGCGCGAGTATTCCGCCGATCCACCAAGCGGAAGACACTGGATCCTGCGAGAACGTCGCGGCCTGATAGAACAGCACAGCGACACCGTATGCGAGCGCGGTCGTCCACACGCTGACGAATATGGCCCAGACCGCGCCGATTTCGCGATAGACGGCGGCGGTAGCCGCGACGCAGGGCATATAGAGCAAGATGAAGAGCAGATAGGCGAAGGCGCCAACCTGGCCATTGAAGAGGCTCGCCATCGATCCGAAGATGCCGGCGCTTACCCCTTGCTCCTCCGCCGCGCTAGCCGGTGAGCTGACATCGCCGATGTCCATGCCAAGCGGATCCTGCGCCGTACCGAAGGCATCCCGAAGGTTCGGTCCGATGCTCTCGAATGCCGCTTGCAGGCCGCCCCAGAAGTTGAACGCGTCTTCGCCCTCCTCGGAGCCGGGCTCGGCGTCGTTCGCGGCCATGCTGGAGTAAAGCGTGTTGAGCGTGCCGACCACGACTTCCTTGGCGAGCAGGCCGGTGAAGATACCGACTGTCGCCGGCCAATTGTCTTCCTGGATGCCCATTGGTTCGAAGATGGGGACGAGTCCGCGGCCGATCTCGGACAGTACCGAGTCCTCCGAATCCTCGTGGCCGAAACTTCCGTCGGTTCCCCACGAGTTGAGGAAGGCGATCACGACGACCATGGCGACGATCACCTTGCCCGCGCGCAGAATAAAACTCTGCAACCGGTCCCAGGTGCGCAGCATGATGCCTTTGAAGGTCGGCATGTGATAGGGCGGCAGCTCCATCACGAAGGGAGAGGTCTCACCGCGCAGCAGCGTGTGCTTGAGCATCAGCCCGGTGAACACCGCGGCGAGAATGCCGATCAGATAGAGCGCGAAGACGAGGTTCTGCCCGCCGACTGGAAAGAACGCCGCCGCGAAGAGGGCATAGACCGGAAGCTTGGCGCCGCACGACATGAACGGCGCCATCATGATGGTCATGGTGCGGTCGCGCTGATTTTCCAGCGTCCGGGCGGCCATGATCGCCGGCACGTTGCAGCCGAATCCGACAATCAGCGGAACGAAGGATTTGCCGGGCAGGCCGATCATGCGCATGAGCCGGTCCATGACGAACGCGGCACGCGCCATGTAACCGGAGTCCTCTAAGAGCGAAAGGAAGAGGAATAGGCATGCGATGATCGGGATGAAAGTCGCGACGGTCTGGATGCCGCCGCCGACGCCCGTGGCGAGCAGGGTCACGACCCAGTCGGGGCTGCCAATGCTCTCAAGGAGATGGCCGAACCCGTCGACGAAGATGGTGCCTGCGGCAATATCGAAGAAGTCGATGAATGCGCCGCCGATGTTGATGGTGAACATGAACATCGCATACATGATGATTAGGAAGATCGGGATGCCCAGCGTCCGGTTGAGGATGACGCGGTCGATGCTGTCGGACACGGTTTTGTTCAATTGCGTGGTCCGGCGCACGGATTTCTGTGTCAGGCCGTTGACGAAGTCGTAGCGTCCGCTGGCGATGAGCGTGTCGGCATCGACGCCGAGGTCCGCCTCGATCTTGTCCCTTTGGCGCGCAGCGATCCTCTCCGCTTCCGAATCGAGGGTGCCCGACGCGCTTTCGTCGCCCTCCAGAAGCTTGACGGCGAGCCAGCGGGACGATCCGCTCGTTGCTGTCTCGGTGATGTGCGGGAGGAGTTCGGCGAGGGCCGCTTCGACCTCCGGCCCATAGGTGGGCGTTTCCCGAACCGGTTGCGCCTCGCTCGCGGCACGGACGATCTCGGCCTTGAGGTCATCGACCCCCTTTTCGGCCGAAGCGACAATCGGGATGACCGGACAGCCCAGCCGCTTGGACAATTCATCGATATTGATCTCCAAGTGCCGCGACTTGGCGATATCGACCATGTTGAGCGCCACCACGATTGGGGCGCCCATTTCCAGCAACTGGGTGGTGAGATAGAGATTCCGCTCGATGTTCGAGGCGTCGATGATGTTGACGATCAAGTTCGCGCCACCCTCGACGACGTAGTCGCGCGCAACGCGTTCGTCGAGAGAGACGGACCCGCCTGCGCCGTCGAGCGAGTAGACGCCGGGCAAGTCGACGACCTCAATTCGCTGTCCGCGATAGGCAAAGCCCCCGACCTTCTTCTCGACGGTCACGCCCGGCCAGTTTCCGACGCGCTGTTGCGTGCCGGTCATCGCATTGAAGAGCGTGGTCTTGCCGCAGTTCGGATTGCCAACGATGGCAATGCTCACCTCATCCATTAAACGATCCTCTCGATCTTCAATGCGTCCGCTTCGTGCTTGCGCAGGCTGAGCGAGAAACCGCGCACCTTGATCTCGACGGGATCACCGAGCGGGGCCACGCGGACAACGCTGATCTCGGTGCCGGGCGTGAGACCCATGGCGAGTAGCTTCTGCCGGTAATGTTGTGCGCCCTCGTTGAAACCGATCACCGAAGCCCGGTCTCCCACGGACAGGCCGCGAAGCCCTTCATCCATTCCTTCACCTCGTTTCGACATCGCTGACAGGCACGACCAGGATTTTTCTTGTCACGCCGACTCCCAGCGCCAACCGAAGATCTCCGAGGGCAACCACCATTCGCCCGTCCGTCTGACGCTGGGTGACGGTCAGTTCCTTGCCGACGACAATTCCGAGATCGAACAATCGACGTTGATCATTCTGATCGCCCGATACGGCGACGACTTTGACCCGCTCATCAGTGCCGGCCATTGCCAGCGGTAGTCCCCCTGCACTCATAGTCTCGGCACCAAGCGATCCATCATCGTCCCAAGCATTGACACGCAACCGCCCCGCACGCCAGATTGTCGACTAAATAAGTCATATTTTTTGTCCCTATAAACTGATCCCGGTCAGGGCTCGGATGTGCAAGGGGACAATATCCTGCCAAAGAGGCGTGCCGTTGCACGGTAACAACAGCGAGTGAGTGATCGACGCATGAGTAACGAGACCGGTCCCGGCGGAGAGAACCGGATGGGCGGGCAACCGAGCGGTCAATTCGGAGGCGATAGCGGCGAATCCGAGGAAAATGGGATGCATGCGGAAGGCGCGCTTCCGTTCGGTTGGTACTATTTCGGACCCGAGCCCCCAACCTTTCAGCCTCCCGGCAATCCTGGCTACGGACCTGGCGGCGCACCCGGAACCATGCATGGTGCGTCGTTTGGTCCCGCGGGCGATCCTTACGGTGCCGCACCTGGCGCGCACGGTGGCGACGCATACGAGAAGCACGACAAGAGTGCCGCTTACATGGACGCGTTCGACCGGTTGTCGCGCGGACATGTCGACGCCCAGACGATCGGCAAGCTTCTCTCGCTCGATGACGAAGAGTTCTGGAAGGGCGCCCTCGTCGGTGCAGGCGCGGCGCTTCTCGCGACGAACTTGCCCGCTCTCAAGACCATGCTTGCCGGAGCCTTTGCAGGCGGCGGTGCGGCTAAGGGCGGCGAGAGCAAGAGTGGCGACACAGATGCTGCGAAGCATGCGTCCGAAGCGGACGTCCGCGGCGGATCATATGCCGACGACAAGGAGACGAAAGAGTGACCTATTCCAATGACGTTCAGAGCTACGGCTATGCTGCGCCCATGCTGCCGGCCGGTCCCTATCTGCTGCGCACGGGTGCCACCGGCGCCATGATCGCGGGCGGTTGGGCCGCGGTGACAGATCTTCGCCGCATGCGCGAGGGTGAGATTTCCCGCGACGAGGCCATCAAGCACACGGTCACCAACGCAGCGATCGGCGCCGGTGCGGGCGTGCTTGTCGGCACGGCAGCACATCTTGCGCGCAACCATCCGCTGGCAGGTGTCGCCGTGGTGCTGGCTGCCGGCGCCGGAGCGCTCTACCTGGCTGGCCAGGAGAAGTCGGAAGGACCCACGGGCGAGACGGGCAACTAGCACCGCGCTCCAATACCAATCCCCTTCGGCCCGAGACGGACTCGGGCCAGGACGCCGTCAATGAAGACGCAATCACAAGGAAGTCTCGATGAGTCCTCACCCCCACATGTATCAGATGTATCCCGGTAACCCGAACGGCGGCCCGCAAGGCGAAGGCCAGGGTTATGCTCAAGGCTATGGCAATGGTCCGCATTGGCATCGGCACGCGCACCCTTACGGTCCGGGCCACGCGGCAGGCTACGGCCCGGCGGCGCCCGGCCAAGCCCCGTCCCAGTTCCCGGCTCCGGGGGCGCTCGGCCTGCTCAACAATCGGTTTGTCACCGGCATGCTCGTAGGCAGTGCACTGACCTATGTCCTGACCAACGAGCACATTCAGCGCGCGGCCATTCGCGGTGTCACGCAAATCTGGCTCGGCATCCAGGGCGGCCTCGAGGAGACGAAAGAGCGCTTCCGCGACGCGGAGTCCGAGATCAAGACCCATCACGGGCAATAGCGCGGTTGTCTCATGCCTCTTGAAGCTTCCGCATTGTCCAGCGGCGACAACGTACAGCCGCTTCACCAGCGGCGAAACACCGTCGTGGTTGCGCACGCGTCGCCCAAGAGACTGCGTCTCAAGCTGCCGTTGCTGCGGCAGCCGCGGCTGGATGTGGGCCATCTGACGAGCCACATCTCCGAGTTCGACGGCGTCGAGTCGGTGCGCATCAATGCGGCCGCCTCCTCCGTCGTCATCGGTCACGACGGAGAGGCAGCAACCCGGTCGGCGATCGTCCACCGGCTCGAGACGCTGTCGCACGACACGCTTCGATTTCTCAACGGCGACAGCGAACCGAGTATTACCCCGCTTGCGCTGCGCGCCGCGCTGCTTCTGGCTCTTCCCGTACTGCCGGCCACGCTCGGCAAGGCCCTTGTCTGGGGTGCAATCGCGCCGCGTGTTTTGCGGGGCGTCTGGTCGTTGTTCGCGAAGGGTGTGTCGGTCGAGGTGCTCGACGCCACGGCCATCTCGCTCGGCGCCGCGCAGGGGCGAACTGGTACGGCCCTTCTCACCGACGAACTCATGGCGACCGGCGACTATCTCGAGGAGACCACCGAACGCCATTCCGAGGATCTGCTGTCACATCTGCTCTACCCGCATCCGGCGTCCGTTTGGATTGTACGGGACGAAGAGGTGGTGAAGGTTCCATTCTCCGACGTGCACACGGGCGACATCGTCGTGGTGGGGGCAGGGGAGCTGATCCCTGTCGACGGTGTGGTTCACGACGGCGTGGCGCAGGTCAACCAGGCCTCCGTGACGGGCGAGAGCGTTCCCGTCGGCAAGGAGACCGGCGATCAGGTCATCGCCGGCAGCGTCGTCGAGAACGGACACATCAGGATCGAGGCGCACCATGTGGGCGACGAAACGACCACGGCGCGCATCGCCGCCTTCATTCATGAGTCCCTGACCGCGAAATCAGATACCGAGCGGGTCGCGGAGGACTTCGCCAACCAGCGTGTCCTGACGACACTCGGACTTGGCCTGGCGACGTTCCTGCTGACAGGGGACATCACGCGTGTGATGTCGGTCCTGCTGATCGACTATTCCTGCGCGGTCAAGCTGAGCGCGCCGGTGGCGATCCGATCGATGATGTCGGAGGCTGCAAACAGGGGCGTTCTGATCAAGGGCGGCCCGAGCATCGAGGCGCTGTCGAAGGTGGACACGGTGGTGTTCGACAAGACGGGGACGCTGACGCGCGGCGATCTCGCTATTACCGACATCGTCCCGTTGATGCCGGAGCTTCTGTCCGAGGAGCGGCTGCTGGCCATGGCCGCATCCATCGAAGAGCATTCGCGCCATCCGGTGGCGGCAGCCATCGTGCAGGCGGCGCGCGAGCGCGGCACCGACCATGTCGCCCATGAAGATATCGACGTCGAGATCGCCCATGGGCTGAGGACGCGCGTGGACGGCCAGGAAGTGCTGATCGGTAGCCGGCACTTTCTGCAGGACCACGAGAACATCGATCTGCGCGCGCATGAGGATGCCGCGCGGGCGCTTTCCGCCGAGGGCAAGATGCTGCTCTACGTCGCCTTCGGCGGCCAGGCTGTTGGGCTCATCGCGCTCCGTGACGAATTGAGAGCCGAGTCCGCCGACACGGTGAAGCGCTTGCGTGCCGCCGGCGTCGAGCGGCTGATCATGCTGACCGGCGACCGCAAGGAGCGTGCCGAGGCGCTTGCTGCCTCGCTCGGCCTTGATGCGGTCTTTGCCGAGCTCCAGCCCGAGGACAAGGCGGAGATCGTGCAGAAGCTCCGCGACGACGGACATCACACGGCCTTCGTGGGAGACGGCATCAACGACGCGCCGGCCTTGGCCACGGCCGATGTCGGCATCGCCATGCCGCGCGGTGCCGATATCGCGCGGGCGACCGCCGACATCGTGCTGCTTCAGGACTGCCTTGACGGGGTGGCGGATGCGCGGGAAGCCTCGCAGACTGCCATGGACATCATCCGCAGCAATTTCCGCGCGGCGATCGGCGTCAATACGGGGCTCTACGTGGTGGCCTCGATTGGCTGGCTCGGTCCGGTCGCGGCCGCGACGCTGCATAACGGGACGACGCTGGGCTTGCTGGCGCGTGCGCTGTCGGCCAGCCGTTTCCCGGACAGTGCGAGCGAAGAGCCTCGGGACATAACGCCGGTGGACGAAGCGCCGCAAGACAAAGTGCTGGTCGACGAAGCCTCTGGGGCCGTCGCCGGTGACAATCACAATGCCGCCCCGACGATCCACTAAGACGGGGCGTGCAAAGTCGTGACGAACCTGTCAATCTCGGTAGGTAGGATCGTACCTAGCCGCGGCGGGTGAGGAGGATCATATGGTCTATTGCGTTCATCACGTCCCCGGGCGTGCGCGCTTCAAGGTTCCGCGGATCAAGCAAGATCGTGCCTTCGCGGAGGAACTTGAGAGCAAGATTCTGAGCCTTGAGGGCGTTCATCGCGTCGAGCTCAACCCTTCGGCGCATTCGGTGATCGTGCACTACGACATAGTCGTCAATCCATTGGGTGACGCGGTTTCGCATATGCATGGCGGCAAGCCGCCTATCGACATGACGGGCGGTGATCCGGGTGTCATTCCGCTCAGCGCCAAGCCAAGCGCGGGGCCGATCGACAAGAAGGCTCACGAGGACATCTCGCGCGGTGTCGGCCAGATCGTCGGTCAGGCCGTGTTCGCCACGCTTGTGCAGCGGACGCTCGAACGCAGTCTGCTGTCGCTGCTCACCGGTCTGCGCTAAGGCGCCGCATCAAGCGACGGCGTTGGCCAGTTCCTTTGTGGGCGTCTTGTCCGGCAAATCCGTCGGAACGTGCTTCAACAGCTCGAAATCGATGAGCGCATAGTCGAACGTGCCGTCCCGCGCGACCAGTTCGATCCCGTTTCGGCGCGGACGCAGGATCAGATGGCGCGGCTTGTGATCCAGGACGACAAGGTCGTGGGCGCGCAGATCCATGTTGGACCGATGGTAGAGCGCCTGCAGGTCCTCTGCCGTCAGGAAGCCGTCGGTATAGAGCTGGACCGCATCGAGCCCTTTGACCCACTGAAAGAACAGGATGTAGTCGCGCTTCAGGTGGAGCGTTACGGGCACGTCGGTGCCGTTCTTTTCCTGGTCTGCCTTTAGCCGCGCGACGTGCTGCGCGAACAGACCCTCTTTGCGGCCGAGTTGCCAGACCTTGTATTCGCGCGGCGGACTGTAGATGGCGAGCGGCCGCTTCGTCTTGATGGGCGGGCGGTCCGGGCCGAACGGACCGCGGCGCAGTTCCGTCAGCAACCCGAACTCCTCGAACGGATCGTTGAAACAGGCATTGTCGATGACAGACCGGGGGACGAGTTCCGCCACGGGCTTGTCCACGAAGATGGGAACGTCCTGCGCGACCCGCGAAAATTTGACGACGACGTCCTTCGTGGCGCCCACGGGAACAACGATCGGAACGCGGTACACGGTTCCCGTCCCATCGAGCTTCTGGCCCGTCTCTTGATAACGCTGATCGATGAACCAGGCCTTGGGCAGGGCGCGCTTGGAAAGCCCCCAGCCATAGCGGGTCAGAAACAGTTCTCCGCCACCGAGGAGGCAGAGACGCGCATAGTCGACCCCGTAGCGCGCGCCTTGTACTCGGGGGGCAGGTCGTCAAAGGCCACGTGAAGCAGTTGGCACGTGGCATCGTCTAGAAGTGGCATCGAAGGCAGTCCCCGGATCAAATTCTAGCCGACAGGGCGCCACGCGACAGCGCACCAGCCAGCTGCGACACTCTAGCATGTCCGGGAATAGTCCGTGGAGGGCGCGTTTTCGCGATCAGCCGCGCAGTAAAACCTCGGCTGTCCGCTCCAAGCTCTGGCACCAGCCGCCATTGGCGAGCATGCGATAGTCGGCTGCAAGACCCTTCTGCCGCAGGACGATCTCGGTGGTCTCGCCATTGCCTTTGAACGTGATATCGACGTGGGAAGGGCCCGAGGGTTCGCGAACGTCGTGGGGTATGTCCGCGATACAGTGCTCGGCGACCTCGAAGGCAAGACGACGGGGCCGCTCGACCTTTGTGTACGTACCGCTCATAGGACAAGAAGCGCCGGACGGCGCCGTCATCTGAAACAGGAACTGGCCGCCGACGACCGCGTCGAGCTCGATCACCCGGGTCAGGTAGCCGTGCGGTCCCCACCACGCTTCGACAAGCGCCGGCGTAGTCCAGGCATCGAACACCGCATCGGGCGAGGCATTGATGACGCGGCGGATTTCCAGCACGTCTTCAGCCGCAACGGTCATTGTTTCTTTCCCGCAATCGTTTGGTCGAGGCGCTCCAAGGAGTCATTCCAGAAGATGCGATAGGCCTCAAGCCAATCGCCGAGTTCGCGCAACGGCATGGCCGACAACGAGCAGACCCGCCGCTGTCCCACACGCTTGCGCTTGATGAGACGCGCGTTCTCCAGAACGTCCAAATGGCGTGAAATCGCCGATTGAGTCAGCTCGAATTTTTCGACCACTTGGCCGACGGACATATCCTCATTCCGGAGATATCCGACGATCGCGCGTCTCGTGGGATCCGACAAAGCGGCAAATGTTGCATCCAGCATTTATCACCTATTGCTCATATGATTATGTTTCTATAGCGTGCGCTCGGGGAATTCAAGAGCGCATCGGGAGCCGCCTGATCGCGCAATCATTGAGGGAGGCCCTCTATGGCTGACACAACATTCCGGGAAGACGGGCTCACGCTCGAAATTGAATGCGATCTCGATGCGGCCCGCAGCGCGGTCTGGCGCTGCTGGACCGAGCCGGATCTGCTCAAGCAATGGTTCTGCCCGAAGCCGTGGCAGGTCTCGGAAGCCGATCTCGACCTTCGGCCCGGCGGCAGAATGAACACCGTTATGGTGGGGCCGGATGGCACGCGAATGGAGAACACGGGCATTTGGCTGGAGGTCGTCAGTGGAAGGCGTCTCACTTTCACGGACTCTTACGCCGAAGGTTTCGTGCCCCGCGAGTCGTCTTTCATGACGGGCTACGTGGAATTGTCGGATGCGCCCAGCCAGCGAACGAAGATGGTCTGGGGAGCGCGCCACGGCAAAGCCGCCGACAAACAGGCTCATCTCGAGATGGGCTTTCGGCAAGGCTGGTCCGCGGCGGCGGCACAACTGGAAGAGCTGGCGAGATCCCTGGCAGACGGCACCGGCGCTGCACCATCGCCGATGAGCTTCAAATCGAAGGTTCGGACGTGTCTCTGGTTCGAGAGCGGCGGGCAGGGGGCGGCGGAGTTCTACGTGTCGCTCCTGCCGGATAGCGAGATCGACGGCATCTATCCGCATGGGCAGCCGAACGATCCGATGGTCGTCGAGTTTACGCTCGCCGGCGCGCCGATGATGATCCTCACCGCCGGTCCGTATCACAAGCTGTCACCTGCGGCATCGATCAGTGTTCTGACGAAAGATCAGCGGGAGACCGATCGGTTGTGGTCGCAACTGATCGAACGGGGCGGCGCGGAAAGCAGATGCGGCTGGCTGGTCGACCGGTTCGGCGTTTCCTGGCAGATCGTGCCTGAAGCGCTCCCACGCCTGCTCGGTCATCCCGATGCCGAGGCGGCAGGACGCGCCCAAGCGGCCATGATGCAGATGACCAAGATCGATATCGCCGCGCTCGAAGCAGCGGCGGCAGGACGATAGGAGGGAAAATCGGATGTCGTATATTGTTGCGTTCGTTGCCGCCGTTCCGTCCACTGACAAAGCCACCTATGGCGCCCATGTCGCGGAAGCCGCGGAGATGTTCAAGAAGCATGGCGCGGTCCGCTGCGTGGAATGCTGGGGCGTCGAGGTTCCCCCGGGGAAGCTGACGTCGTTTCCGTTAGCCGTGAAGTGCGAGCCTGACGAAACCGTCGTCTTCGGGTTCGTCGAGTGGGAGACCAGGACTGCTCACGATGAGGGAATGCCCAAGGTTATGAGCGAAATGAACGAGCGCATGAAGGCCGGCACACTTGCCGAACCGCCGTTCGATGGGAAACGGATGATTTTCGGCGGCTTCGACGTGCTCGTGGATCAGTAGTCCGCTCCACCTGTTTCGTTGCTCGATACCGGGCGGCTCCCCTCCTGCCGGTCGCAGCGCTGGGGTGCCCCGCCGCGCACTCTTGCACCCTCCGTCCACGTGGCTAATTTCCATGCGGCCCCTGCGACAAATACAGGCATGGTGCTGCGGCCGAGTTTGCTATGGTGATCGCCGGCGAACCAATAAAGAAGCGAACTCCCGCGGTTGCGGCGCCACGGAACTGGGCTGAATGGCGATACTCACGTCCCTCCATCACCTTACCTCCTATCAGTACGACCGGCCGGTAGGCCTTGGGCCCCAGGTGATCCGCCTGAGGCCCGCGGCGCACAGCCGGACGCAGATTCGCAGCTATTCGCTGTCCGTGACGCCGCGCCAGCACTTCATCAACTGGCAGCAGGATCCGCACGGTAACTGGCTGGCCCGGCTGGTTTTCCGGAAAAGACCAACGGAGTTCAGCGTCGAGGTCAACCTCACGGCGAACCTCTCGACCGTCAATCCGTTCGACTTCTTCGTGGAATCCTATGCGGAGCAATATCCGTTCACCTATCCCAAAGAGTTGCGGATGGACCTGGCGGCCTATCTGTCCGACGCGGAGCCGGGACCCCGGGTCGCAGCCTTTCTCCGGGATCTGCCGAAAGAGGCCGAGCGCACCGTCTTTTTCCTCGTCGATCTCAACCACGAACTGCAGCAGCGCATCCGCTACGTCATCCGGATGGAGGCGGGCGTGCAGACGCCGGAAGAGACGCTGGCCCTCGGGTCCGGGTCCTGCCGGGATTCTGCTTGGCTGCTCGTGAACATCGCCCGTCATCTGGGGCTCGCGGCGCGTTTTGTGTCGGGCTATCTGATCCAGCTGAAAGCGGACGTGGATCCGATCGAGGGGCCGATGGGCACCGACAAGGATTTCTGCGATCTCCACGCCTGGGCCGAGATCTATATCCCGGGCGCCGGCTGGGTCGGCTTCGATGCAACGTCCGGTCTGTTGTGCGGGGAAGGGCATATCCCCCTTGCCGCAGCGCCTCACTACCAGTCGGCGGCGCCCATCACGGGAACGGTCGACGCGGCGAGCACCGGTTTTGCCTTCGAGATGCGGGTGGACCGCATCCACGAAGCGCCGCGCGTGACGAAGCCCTTTTCCGACGAGTCCTGGGAGAAGCTCGACGCTCTCGGCGAAGCGGTCGACCAGGATCTCGTGTCCAACGATGTCAGGCTGACCATGGGCGGCGAGCCGACCTTCGTCTCCGTCGATGATTTCGAAAGTGAGGAGTGGAACATCTCCGCCGTCGGCCCGACCAAGCGGGGGCTGGCGGACACGCTGGTCCGCAAGTTGCGCCAGCGCTTTGCGCCGACCGGCTTCCTGCATTTCGGTCAGGGCAAGTGGTATCCGGGCGAGAGTCTGCCCCGCTGGGCCTTCGCGCTCTATTGGCGGAAGGACGGCGAACCGATTTGGGGCGATGTGTCCCTGCTTGCCGGCGAGGAAGAGGAGCCGCACGCGACGATCGACCAGGCTGCGGCTTTGGCGGAGGATTTTGCCGAGCGTATCGGCGTGGGCGCGGATCATGCGCTGCCCGCCTACGAGGATCCCGTCTACTGGTCGCTCAAGGAAGCGGAACTACCGGAAAATGTCGACCCTTCAGATCCGAAGATCGACGATCCCGAGACCCGCTCCCGCATGGTACGGACCTTCGAGCGCGGCCTCTCGGAGCCGTCGGGGTTCGTGCTTCCCATTCAGCGCTGGCAGAGCAAGGCCGAGGACACGCGGTGGAAGAGCGAGCGATGGAAGTTACGCCGCGGCAAGCTGTTTCTGACGCCCGGAGACAGCCCGCTTGGCTACCGCCTGCCGCTGAGCTCGCTGCCGCACGTGCCGGAGCCCGAGTATCCGTACATCTATCCTCAGGACCCGAGCATTCCACGCGGGCCGCTGCCGACGCGGGCGCAGATGGCAGAGGTCCTCCCGGCCAGTGGGCCCAGCGAGTCGGAACAGCCCACGCGGGAAGAGCAGTCTAAGGAATTCCAGGTGAAATGCGTGGTTCGCACCGCTCTGTCGATCGAACCGCGCGACGGCATCATCCGGGTGTTCATGCCGCCGGTGGAACGTCTCGAGGACTATCTGGAGCTGCTTGTGGCGATCGAGGAGAGCGCCAAGGCCACCGGCTCCAAGGTCCAGATCGAAGGCTATCCGCCGCCGTCCGATCCGCGCCTGAACGTCATCAAGGTCACGCCTGACCCCGGTGTGATCGAGGTGAATGTGCATCCGGCCTCAAGCTGGCGGGAAGCGGTCGATATCACCACGAACCTCTATGAAGATGCGCGTCAGAGCCGGCTCGGCACGGACAAGTACATGATCGACGGTCGTCATGTGGGAACTGGCGGCGGGAATCATGTGGTGATCGGCGGAGCGACTACGGAGGATTCGCCCTTCCTGCGCCGTCCTGATTTGCTGCGGAGCCTGGTGCTGTATTGGCAGCGCCATCCTTCGTTGTCCTATCTTTTCTCGGGGCTCTTCATCGGGCCTACGAGCCAGGCGCCGCGCATGGACGAGGCGCGCCACGATGGGCTCTACGAACTCGAAATCGCGCTGGAGTTGATGCCCGACGGCGAGGCGCATATCCAGCCATGGCTGACAGACCGCCTGTTCCGGAACGTCTTGGCGGATGTTACCGGCAACACCCATCGTGCGGAAATCTGCATCGACAAGCTCTACTCGCCGGATAGCTCGACAGGCCGGCTCGGCCTGGTGGAGTTTCGCTCGTTCGAAATGCCGCCAGACGCGCGCATGAGCCTCGCCCAGCAACTCCTCATCCGCGCATTGATCTCGATGTTCTGGAAGGAGCCGCAGCGGGGCAAGTTCGTCCGTTGGGGCACAGCGCTTCATGACCGTTTTATGCTGCCGCACTATGTGTGGCAGGACTTTCTCGGTGTCCTGGGCGACCTTGAACAGGCTGGCTACCATTTCGATCCGGAATGGTTCAAGGCGCAGTGGGAGTTCCGCTTTCCGTTTTATGGCCGCGTGGAGTATTCGGGGGTCGGTATCGAGCTGCGCCAAGCGCTCGAGCCTTGGCACGTTCTGGCCGAGGAGAGTACGCCCTTCGGGACGAGCCGCTTCGTCGATTCGTCGGTGGAGCGCCTTCAGGTCCAGGCCAGCCACTTTGTGCCCGAACGGCACGCGATTACGTGCAACGGACGGCGCGTGCCCATGACCGGGACAGGAGAAACGGGCGAGGCCGTGGGTGGGGTCCGCTTCAAGGCATGGCAGCCCATTTCAGGGCTACATCCAACCATTCCGGTGCAGGCGCCGCTGACCTTCGACATTGTCGATTCGTGGAATGGCCGGTCCCTTGGGGGATGCGTCTATCACGTCGCCACCCCGGGTGGGAGAAGCCACGATACGTTCCCTGTGAATTCGTACGAAGCCGAAGCGCGGCGGCTGGCGCGCTTCCAGGATCACGGTCATACTGCCGGCATTGTGGACTTGCCTGCGGAAGAGCCGGCGGGCGAGTTTCCGCTGACTCTTGACCTCCGCCGGAGTGCACGGCGACCGTGATGGCCGATGGACCAGACCTTACCTAAGGCTGCGGCGGGCGAGACGCCCCAGCAAGCCTGGTATGACGACTACGCGCCTCTTCCCGGCGTGCCGGACGAGCTGATCGGCCCGGACGGCGCCCGCGTGCGGCCTGGCTCAACTTCATCCGGCAGTTGTCGGCGGACGAGCGGTCGCTCGCCGCCGTGGACCGGCACCTCCAAGACATCGGCGTTTCATATCGCGTCTATGGCGAGGCGCGCGAACGCAACTGGCCCATGAGCCGGCTGCCGCTTCTCATCGAGGAAGAAGAGTGGACCGCAATCGCGGCGGGGATCACCCAGCGCGCCGGCCTGATCGAAACCATGCTCGCGGACGTCTACGGTCCGGGTGAACTGGTCCGCGACGGCGTCATCCCTGCGGCGCTGATCGCCGGTTCGAGCGAGTTCGTGCGGCCTTTGGCGGGTGTGTCGCCGCCCGGGGGGCGCTGGCTGCGTTTCTATGCCGCCGATCTCGGCCGCGGGCCCGATGGGCGCTGGTGGGTGCTGAGCGATCGTGCCCAGGCACCTTCGGGCCTCGGTTACGCCTTGGAGAACCGGCTTGTCATGTCGCGCGCGTTGCCGACGGGGTATCGCCGCATGAATGTGTGCCGTCTGGCGCCGTTCTTCAGTGACTTTCGCTCGGCGCTCGTCGAGGCTGCTGCCGGCGCGGAGCCGAGGGTCTGTCTGCTGACGCCGGGTCCCTACAGTCAGACCTATTTCGAGCAAGCCTATCTCGCACGCTATCTCGGCTTCCTGCTCGTCGAAGGCGAAGACCTCGTTGTCCACGACGCGATGACCCATGTGCGCACGATCGCCGGTCCCAAGCGCGCCGACGCCATCTGGCGTTTCGTCGACTCCAACTATGTGGATCCGATCGAGTTGAACGGGCAATCGCGGCTCGGCGTTCCAGGCTTGATGTCGGCGCTGCGCCACGGTGGCACGCTCGTGGCCAACATGCCGGGCTGCGGTATCGCGGAGTCGCGTGCGATGATGAGCATCATGCCGTCGCTTGCTTCCAAACTCATCGGTCAGAAGCTTGCGCTTCCCAATATCGCCACGTGGTGGTGCGGGGATCCGCGCAGCAAACGGCACGTCCTCGACAATTTCGACGAGATGGCAATCTCCGGCGCCTTGTTCGGCCAGATGTCGCTTCTGCAGGGCGAGCTGTCGACGGTGCCGGGCATGCTCGACGAGGCGGGGCGGGCCGAGCTGCGCGAAGCCGTCGAGCGGCGCGGCATGGACTATGTCGGTCAGGAAGTCGTCCAGTTGTCGACGACGCCTGTGCGGGAGGGCGACAAGCTGGTCCCGCGCCCCTTCGTCCTCCGTGTTTTTGCCGCGGCGACGGAGAACGGATGGGAGATCATGCCGGGCGGGTTCTGCCGCATCTCCGCCGATACGGACGCGCGGGCCATCAGCATGGGCGTCGGCGTCCAGTCGGCCGACGTGTGGGTGCTGTCATCCAAGCCGGTCGCACCGGAGTCCTTGCTGTCGGTGGGCGACAACGTCCACATCCAGCGGGTCTCAGCAATATTCCAAGCCGCGCGGCGGACAATTTGTATTGGTACGGCCGCTATCTGGAGCGCGCCGAAGCGACGTTGCGTGTTGTCCGGTGCCTGTGCGTGCGCAGCATCGATATGGATGTTCTGTCGGGCAACGTACCGGAGACGATCGAGAAGCTCACACACCTGCTCGTGGCCTGGGGCGCGATCGCGCCGGAACAAGAGGGCAGCTCGCCTTTGGAGGTTGCCCGGCACGCTCTCGCCGACGACAGCGCATACGGCTCCGGTCTCGCCGGCATCCGTCTTGCCCGCAGCGCCAGTTCGGTCATCCGTGAACGGATTTCCATCGACGCTTCGCGGCTTTCCCGTCAGATCGACGCGCATTTCCCGAGCCTCGATGCGTTGCCGAGCGAAGTGGATGTGCTGGACGCCGCGGACAAGGCGCTTGAGGGGCTCGCCGCGCTTTCTGGCCTCACCCAGGAGAGCATGAACCGGGATGCGGGCTGGCGCTTCCTCGACATCGGCAGGCGGATCGAACGGGCCATTCTCACCTGCCGGATTGCGCGCACATTCATCGACGACGAGGCGACGGCCGAGGATTTGGAAGTCATGCTCGATCTGGTGGATTCACAGATCACCTACCGGTCGCGCTACATGACTGGCGTGGCGCTGGCGCCGGTGCGCGATATGGTGATGCTCGATCCCTATAATCCGCGTTCCGTCAGTTTCCAGCTCTCGGCGATCAGCGACCATTTGGCGATCCTGCCGACCCTGCGGAACGACGGTGTGCCCGAGGAACCGCAAGGCATTTCTTCGATCCTGGCTACCGAATTGGAGATGGCCAAGGCCAACGAGATCGACAAGCAAGCCATCCTCGCGTTCGAACAGAGAATCCTGCAACTCGCCGATGCGATTGCGTCCGCTATTTCCCGCGGCGCCAGAAAGTCTCGGTCGCGGCGGAGACGAGCAGCCTGTCGTGATCTACGACATCGATCATCTCACGGCGTATGCCTACGACGAGCCCGTCATGTCCGCGACGCTCGCGCTCCGTCTGACGCCGCGAAACAGCGCGCTTCAGCGAAAGCTGGGGCATACGGTTCGAGTCGATCCGCCGCCCGATCAAATCGGGGTGTACGACGATTTCTTCGGCAACGCCGTCGATGTCGTCACCATCGACACAAAGCACACGGAGCTTACCATCAAATCTTCGGCGCGTGTGGAGTGCCTCGACCGTCCGGCCCTCATCGAAGAGAACCTTGCCTGGGAGCGGGTGGCGCAGGAGGCGCTCTCCCGGCGTGATCTATCCGGCAGCGGACTCGCCCATTTCCTGTTTCCGAGCCCGCTGATTTCGCTCGAACGTGATGTGGCGTTGTACGCGCAAGAAAGCTTTCCCGAAGGCCGTGGCATATTCGAAGCGTGTACGGATTTGATGTCGCGTATCCGGAACGACTTCGAGTACGAGCCGACCACGACCGAGATTTCGACGACGGTCGCACAAGCCTTCGCGCAGCGCAGCGGTGTGTGCCAGGACTTCGCACAGATCATGATCTCGGGGTTGCGCGGTCTGGGACTGCCGGCAGCTTATGTGAGCGGATATCTGCGCACCATTCCGCCGCCCGGTGAGGAGCGGCTGCAAGGGCCGGACGCGACCCATGCCTGGGTGTCCGTCTGGACCGGAGAGGTGGGCGGCTGGATCGGATTCGATCCCACGAATGCGATCCACGCATCGACCGATCACGTGGATTTGGCGGTCGGAAGGGACTTCTCCGACGTCTCGCCCGTGCATGGGGTGTTCGTCGGGTCCGGCGCGCATCAGCTTCGCGTCGAGGTCGACGTCGTGCCCGTTGAGGGCAACGGGTAGGGCCTGCTGCCGGCGCCGAGCCAAAGGTCCAGATGCAAGCATAATACTTGATTACTCAAGTAATAATACGGTATCATGCGTGCATGAATGAGAGCGAAAGAGAGGATGCCGTGCTGGTCCTATTGGATGTAGCCGCCCGTATCGAACGGCGGCTGGATAATGCGTTGTCGATGGCACGGGGGATTTCGTTCAGCGAGTACAGAATTCTCAAGGCGCTTGCCAACGAGGAGGGCCGCGGTGTCATGCGGGTCGATCTCGCGGAGGCCGTGGGGCTCACGGCATCGGCGGTGACGCGCGCGTTGCGGCCTTTGGAGAAGATCGGCGTGGTCGCCACGGAGAAGCACGAGCGGGACGCGCGCTGCAGCCTCGCGAAGCTCACGCCTGCGGGCCTGGAGCTCTTGAGCGATGCGGAGCAGGTCGTGGCCGACGGGCTCGATGCGATCCCGATGAAGGGCGTGTCGTTGGACAAGCTTGCCTCCTTGCAGGCAGAGCTCTCGAAGCCCCGGTGTGCGCCTAGCCGGCGCAGCACGATCCGGGCGACATGAGGATGACCGCAGGGATCTGATGCCAGGCCAAGAGGGGACGTCATGATCAAATCCTATACGGACCACGCCGCCAACGAGCGGACCTTTCTCGCCTGGATGCGGACCGGTGTCGCGATCATCGCGTTCGGGTTCTTGATCGACCGGTTCGACCTCTTCGTCATGACCATGGCGGATGCGGTGGGCATCAAGCCCGAGCATCACGCGCAGCTCGACAAGATGTCCGGGGCGTCGGTCTAAGCACCGGCGTCTGGTTTATCCTCGTGGGCGTGGCTTTCATCGTGGCGGCAACGATCCGTTTCGTACGCACGCGGTCGCTGTTGAAGGACGAGCAGATCCACACGACGGGTTTCGCGATGGAGTTTGCGCTAGCGATCGTTCTGGCGGTGCTGATCGTGGTCGCCAGCATCCCGCTTCTCGTCAGCGCCCTATAGGAAGGGCCAGATCGATGCGGCCTTCGGCTTCACCGGCGCCGTGACCTTCGCGCAGAGCCGAGGCCGGAAATAGCATGTGCCGTTCGATTGGCCCGTGCGGGCGCCGACGCCCTCCTGAGCCAGTTCGGACTTGGCACCGAGGTTGAAGCGGTACTCGATGCCGGTATTGGGCGCCCACGCGGAACAGGTGACCCGCACGACCCCCTTGTAAGTGTCGCTGCACTGGTTGCGGATGCGGAAGGTTTTGCCTTCCGGCGAAAGCTGGATCCGCAGGCAATGCGGGGGCACTTGGTCGCAAGAAGCCTCGGTCTCGTCCGTACTGTCGGAACTCGATGCCAGGGCCGCCGTCCACTGATTGCGGGCCTTGGCTGCACTGGCCAGATGCTCAAGCACTTCCGGGACGACGATATTGGGGGCGTCGAGCATGAGGTTGTGGCCGGCGTTGAGCGTGCGCAGGCGATAGGGACCGTCCATGTAGTTGGCGGTGGCCACGGCAGACGCGCGGCTGAAGGCGCCGTCTTCCTCGCCCCACAGGAACAAGGTCGGGGGGCGCACCTTGCCGGCAGGATCCAACGAGCGGAACTCGAACGCGCGGTACCAATCGAGAGCCGCGTGGATTGCTCCCGGCTCGCCGAACACGCGGCGATACTCCGCCACTTGGTCTTTTGGATGCCGCGACCATTTCCAGCGCGTGAGCAGGGCGGCTTGGTCGAAGCTCATGGCCAGTTCCGGAAGCACCGGCAGTCGATAGAACAGGACATAGCTACTGGCCGGCCATTGTGGGCTCGGGTTCGACAGCGCCTCGGAGAGCGCCAGCGGATGCGGCATGGCCAGCGAGGTGAGGCTCAGCACCCGTTCCGGATAGCGGTCGGCCAGTGTCCAGGCGATGGCCCCGCCGAAGTCGTGGCCGATAACGTGGAACTTCTCGAAGCCCGCCGCGTCCGCCACGGCCAGGACGTCGTTCGCGAGCTTGCCCTTGGTGTAGTCGTTCTCCAGCCGCGGCCGCGCGCCGGGGCTGTAGCCGCGCTGGTCGAAGGCGATGGCGCGGTAACCGGCTTTCCGCAGCGCTTCGAGCAGCGACTCCCACATGATCGAGGTTTCGGGAAAGCCGTGCAGCAGGATCACGCCTTCGCCGTCGCGATTGCCGCTGCCGGCGACACGGGCCCGGAAGGTCATGTTGTTGGCGCGGATGCGCACGAGACCGTCCTCGGACCCATCAAAAAGGGGGAGGGCCTGGGTCATCGCGGCGTGACAGTCGGGGCAAGACGGCGCCAGCACGAGCCTGTCGATCCCATAGGCTGCCGTGAAGGGAAGCAGCACCAAGGCAGCGATCAGCCAGACTTTCTTCAGGTAGGTCATAGCGCCCTTTGGCCCGCCGGTGCGCGCCAGACAAGGATTCAGTTTGGAAGATCAATGGCGAATCATCACCGAATTGTAAATGTGCGCCGGTGTCCGTGCATCGGGGCCGGATTTGCTCCGCCGCACGCCGCCAATGACTCAGCCCCAAGGTCGGCGCCTTAAGCGGGGACCAGGGCGGCCTCCCCTTCGACCGTGATCTGGAAGTTCTGCCCCTCCCAGCTCCCGCTTTCGGGCCAGTAGAGGGTGAATTCGACCGTGTCGCCGGGATTCAGACCCTCCGTGGGCAGCTTCGCCACATGGACGCCGAGCAGCGTGTCCTCGGTCTCGACGTCATGGATATTGCGCCAACCGTTGGTGCCGTAGTGGACCAAGGCCGGAGCGGTCACGGCGACGTAGAGAGAACGTCCGGCGCGATCCGGTTCGGCTTGTGGCGCGGCCCCCAGATCTCATAGTCGATCGTGGGACGGACGCCCTGATACCGCGCCCAGGCCGCCCGCGGACGGTCGACGGGACGCCCCGCGGCCAGGCTGTGGCACAGCTTGGCGAACTCCGCATGGGTCCAAACGAGCGGCATGGCCGACCCGCTCGGCTTGCCGGGATACAGGTCGTATTCGGGAATGGGGTCTGTGTCCCAGACCTGCTCGGGCATGAGGCCGACATCGTTCGACATGGCCATCATCGCCTCCACATAAGGCATGACGTCCTCGCCGGCACAGACCGCGTAATGACCGCGCTCGCCGGTCAGAAGCGGCCAGCCGCGCCCATGCCCGGTGCCGTCGAAGCCCGTGCCGTCCGTATGTTCGCCATAGCCGTCATTGTTGTAGCGATGCCAGACCGGCCCTTCGGGCGTGTCGGTCTTCAGGAGATGGTCCATCGCCTTGATCGTGTCGAGGATGAAAGGGTTGTCCGCTTCGCGCAGCCCGTAGCGCACGAGCTGCAGGCAGTCGGTCGACACCTGACCGCTGGCCGGCAGGTTCGGATCCCGCGACAGGTTCTTGATGACGACCGGCGCGTTGGCCGCGCCCGGCGTGCCGAGGACACCGAGCGGCACGGTCCGGATGAAGTAGCCCTTGATGCCGAGTTGGTCGGCCAGCGGAGTTCCGCGCACGAAGGCCCAGTCCTCGAGCTTGGCGTTCCAATAGTCCGCGACCCGGAGCACATGCGCCTTGGCGGAGCCGTCGAGATAGCGGGAGGCCTCCACAAGGGCGGAGATAGCCACCGCGATGGTGAACATGTTGAGGCCGGAGTCTTCCTCCCAGCGGTCCTGGTCCGTCGTGGGGCCGGCGCGGCAGATGAAGCCTGCGGCGCGGGCGATCATGGTCCTGACCGGGATATCGTCGAGGGCGCCATGACTTTCGAGCGCCGCCGCCAGCAGGATAGGGAAGGCCGCCTCATCGAGCTGGATGCCCTGCCAGAAGGGGTGGCCGCCGAGCCATTGGTTTTGGAACCAGTGCCCGTCCGTATGCTGGGTCGCCATCAGATAACGCAGGACCTCGCGTGCGTCGCGGAACGAGCCCATGGCGACGAGCGCGCCGGCGGTTTCCACGAGGTCGCGGGGCCACACGAGGTGGTAGCCGCCGCGGCTGGTGCTCGTGTCGCCCCACGGAATCGAGAGCGAGGCGATGGCTGCGCCGCGGAAGGTCTGGTCTTGATGGACCTTGATGACGGTCGCACAGAGCGCGAGCCGCTCGTCGATCTTGCCGCCGAAGGTTGCCGGCCGCCGTTGGCGCAGCCAGTCCTGCCAGGCGAGCGTGTTCTCTCGGACCTCCTCGTCGAAATTGTCCATGATGGCCGACGCGGAGAGCGTGGCGGCGGCTTCTTTCGAGGCGCCGAAGCCAAGCGAGAGCCTGCCCGAGCGCGTCAGTTCGCCCATGAGCGACACGGCGCCGGGTCCCGCCTCGTCGTAGAGCCAGCCCATCTGGCCGTTGTGATTGAAATCCTGCCAGCCGTCGCTCACGCCGAGGCAGCCGACGGACCGCTTGCCAAATGCATCGGAGCCGTCGTCGCGGACAGCCGTCAGCGCAAGCGCGAACCGGTCCTGCTCCGCCCAAAGCACGTCGTGGCCGTCATGGTGGCCCGCATAGGCCACGTTGTTCTCGGCATTGTCGCCGAGCCGCGCCGCCAAGAGCACGTAGGGCTTCAGGGTCGGGTCGCCTTCGAGCTTGTAGCGGATCAGCAGCACATCGCGCTGCTGCGAGGGGGACACCTCCATGGTGAAGGTGAAGCGCGGGTGGCGGTGGGTGACGGTTGCCGAGGGGACGCCTGGCGCCGCGAGCTCGACCGTGTAATCCCCGTTGCGGCGGAGTTCCACCCAGAAGCCGCTGCCATCGGCGACGATGAAGCCGAGGTCCTTGATCTGGGGGATGTCGATGCGCGGGTAGTAGAGCTCCGTCACGATGCCTTGCGCGAGGGTGTACCAGAGCCGGGATGAGCCGAGGCTCCTGCCGACGATGTCCTTGCGGGCCGGGGCCCAGGTGGGACGGCAAGGGCCGTTTGGTGCTTTCATTGGGGTCTACCGCGTGTTGGGGGAATGGTCCTGTGGCTGCATGGTGCCGGCGCGCATTTCGAAAAATGCATCGTGATCGAAGGCGGCGATACTGGCAATCAAGTCCTTCGAGAAGATGACACGAAATCGGCCGTGCGCCGGTCAGCGGCCGAGGGTCGGGTAGGCTTGGGTGTGGAGGAAGTCTTGGCTTCGGACCGGCTCGTGGCAGCCGAGGCAGTCCTTGCGGTAGTCCGTCGTCACGGTTTTTTCGGTCTCCTCGCCCTCGAAGAAGGCCCAGCCCCAGCCATCGCCCCATAGCGGCGAGTTCTTGGCGTTCCGGTTGGTCGAGTCCCTGACCAGCACGAAACGTCCCTTGAGGTGGTCCGCGTAGCTCACTGTGCCTGTGGTCATTTCTTCGGTCTTCGTGAGGAAGGAGTCCTTCACCAGAACCGTACCGTCGGGGAAGGTCCCGGTCTTCCGGTAGGCCTCGACGGCCTCCCTCGGCGCATAGACGTCGTGAAGGCCCTTGGCGCCATCTTCGGGATCTTCCGCCCGCAGCGAGAAGGCCCCCAGGAAAACCCATTCGAGCCTGTAGTCGACTTCGGGCACGCGCAACAGGCGCTCGAGCGATGCCGCGGTTAGGGGTTCGGCAGTAACGGGGCCTGTTGGGGACAGCGAAGCGGCCAGAAGCGGCGTCAGGAACAACGCTGCGATGAGTAACCGTTTCACTGGCCTGTTCCTTTTAGCTTGGAGCGAGTCCCTGCCGCTGCGGCACTGAAAGCCTTCTGGCCCCAGAGTTCGAGTTCAGCACCGATCGATCAACAAAAGGTTGAAACGCGCGAGGATATATGGACCAATCAGTCTATAAAAAGAGATAATCGCTCCGGGGGAAGCGATGGGACGGCCAAGAGAGTTCGACATCGACAAGGCGCTCGATCGCGCCATGGGAGTGTTCTGGCAGAAGGGCTATGAGGGCGCGTCGCTGCAGGATCTGCTCAGCGCAATGAAGATTGCCCGCGGCAGTCTGTACAAAGCCTTCGACGACAAGCACAGCATCTATCTCGCGACGCTCGATCGCTACGACAAGACAGAAGTGGAGACCGGGATCGCGTTCTTGAGTGATCCCGCTGCAGGCGACGGGTTGGCCAAGATCAGGACCATGCTCGAGGGTGTGAAGTCCGACAAGGCGCGCCGTGGCTGCTTCATGTGCAATGCGGCCATCGATCGTGCGAGTCTCGACACGGAAGTCGAGACGCGCGTCAGCGCCATGCTGCATCGGTTGCAGGATGCGATCGTTACGGCGCTCAAGCAGAGCCGGCGCGGTTCGCGCTGGTCGGAAGGGCGTCGGTCGGCCACGGCGGCGTCCATCCTGACTACGTATATGGGCCTCCGCGTTCTAGCCCGCGCCGGTTATTCGGCGAAAGCCCTGCAAGCGATCATCGACAAGACACTCGACGCAATCTAGCCGCACGCAGGCCTGCGTCTCGCGCTCACGGGGCGATCACGGATTGGTTATAGACCAATCGGTCTATAAACACGCGTATGTGACTTGTTGTTAATTGAACGATCGGTCCCAAACCCAATATGACTTGGCGTACCGAGACACCAACGGCTCGGAACGAACTTACGCGAAGGAGAATGACAATGTTGAAGACGATCCTGATTTCCCTGGCCTTGGTCACTGCCGGCGTTGCGCCTGTTGCGGCCGAAGGCTTCCCGAACCCCTACCAGACCAACTTTGACCGGTAGGCAGGACAGAGAGGGCGATCGCTTTCCCCTCCCAGCGATCGCCCTCTTTCATTTTTCCGCCCGCCCCACGGTGCGGCCGATCACACAGAATTCATTCAGAGTGTCAGGAACGCGGAATACTGATTGCTAAAATGAAGGCACCTCATTCTGGTAAGGAGCCTTCGCCATGCCTCTCACCGCGCAACAAGAAGACCTCTGCTCTCAAAACACGACTGACTTCTCCGACCTCAAAGCCGTCACGGTCAATTGTTCGCTCAAACGAAATCCGGACGAGTCTCATACGCGCCTATTGCTCTCCGTGTCCGAAGAGATCATGCGGAAGAGCGGCGTAAGCGTCGAGAGCATCCATGCCCTGTCCCATCAGATTGCGCCCGGCGTCTATCCCGACATGACCGAGCACGGATGGGACCGCGACGACTGGCCCAAACTGTGGCCGTCAATCGAGGGGGCGGACACCCTTATTCTCGCGACGCCGATCTGGCTCGGTGAAGAAAGTTCCGTGTGCCGGATCCTGATCGAGCGGCTCTACGGCATGTCGGGCATGCTCAATGCCAAGGGGCAGAGCCTCTACTACGGCAAGGTCGGCGGCACGGTTGTCACCGGCAACGAGGATGGCGTGAAGCACTGCGCCATGACGACGCTCTATGCCCTACAACACTCGGGCTACACCATTCCGCCCCAGGCCGATTGCGGCTGGATCGGCGAAGCCGGACCCGGGCCATCCTATGGGGACGAGCTCGCAGATGGGCCGGCGGGGTTCGACAACGATTTCACCCAGCGCAATACCACCATCATGACGTGGAACTTGATGCACCTGGCGCGCATCCTGAAGGACGCCGGGGGCTATCCTAATCACGGCAACGATCGCGTAGCTTGGAAAGCGGGCTGCCGCTTCGGTTACGAGAACCCCGACTACCGATCGTAACCGTGCGTGGGTCTAGTAGACCGAGTCGAAGAGATCGTAGTAGGACAGGTCGAGATAGCCCGCGTAGATGCCCCGGTGCTTCTCGTTCCAGTTCGTGAACCAGTCGTATGCCTCCCAGAATCGCGGGCTGTTGCGCAAGATTCCGTAGCGGTCGCGTAGGCGGTTCCAATCCCTCAAAGTCTTGACATCGCGCAAGCGGCGCAGGAAGTCGCCGGACTGGGCGAGATCCATTTCAAGGAAATAGTTGGGAAAGCCGCCCACGATGGTCGGGTAGATGCTCATCGTATAGAGGTGCGGCAGCTTCTCGCCGTTCTGGAACAAGATCGTGTCCTGGGTTTCGTAGACTCGATTGGCGATGAGCGAATAGACCCTCGCATGTCCTTGCGGATCGTTGAGCCGCAGGATGATCACGCTCGGAAGGAAGCGCGGGAACGTGTAGGCGCGCGTTTGCGTCAGGAGAGATGCGGCGGCAACCCACTCGTCATAGCTCGTGATCGGGTCGTCCAGGGAGACCTTCGGCTTTACGTGTGGATTCAGGAGGTCCGGCGGACCGCTGACCGTCTTACCCATATGCTCCTGAATTTCGCCGACGAGGCTGACTATGGGATCGCGAGCGGATGTCTTGACTTGCGTCGGCTGCTCCTCGCCGGCGAACGGCTCAAGGGCGAGCGCCACTTGGCCGAGGCCTTGTGTCCACTCATCGCGGTACTTCTGGCGTTCCCCTTTCGGCAAGAGCAAAAGGAAGTTGTCCTCGAACTCCTGGCGCAGATAGTTGAAGAAGATGAGGGTCTCCAGCTTGGGAACGTCTCCCGACCAATATTCGAAGTTGGCGACCGTGTCGTAGTAGATGCGTTCGAAGCCGCTGTAGTCCATAAGCCACAGCGTGCGCGGGATCCCGCCCTGCCGGCCCTTCATGACCGAGACGTTCGATTCGTGACGCAGGACGGTGAGCCAGGCGTTGTCGTTGGTCTTGTCGCCGTTCCAAATCGCGTCGATCGTGTATCCCTTGGGCCGAAGCCTCTTGAGCGCGGCCCCATAGGCTTGCTCATAAGCGTCGTTGCCAAAGAGAGACCGGTCCATGAAGGTTTCCCAGGTCTCAAGCCCAAGCTTCGGATCGCGTACGGATACATCGTATTTGGGATCGACGAAGAAGACCCAGAACTGGTCTTTCACGGCGTAGGTCGCGGTCTGGCCGAGGCAAACGGGGCCATACGTGATCCCGGACACGATCAGCTCCGAGTTCTCCAGGAGAAAGCGATAGCGGGCTTCGACGGGGATCGCTTCGTAGACCTTGAAGGGATTGCCGAGATCCCAAGGCGCATCGTGCTTTCCGTCGAGGTGCACATGCTTGCCCCAGTCGTGCGCGAGGAACAGCTTCTGAAGGCGTTCGATATCCTCGTTGTTCAGCTTCCAGACGAAGTGGTTCTTCTGAACACGCGGGGTCGTGACTTTCTGCAGGCGATAATAGAAGCGATCGACCCCGGCATATTTGTAGGGGTTCGTGTAGGGGAAGGGCGTGTCGATGACGTCGACGCGCGCCGGCGGGTTCTGGCTCGCGTTCCCCGGCGCGGTCGTTGACCGAACAAGCCGGAAGTAGTCGCCTGGACTTTCGTCCAGGACGATCATCGACAGGTACAAGTGGTCGAATATGTAGCGGGAGACGAGCTGAGACCGTTTGTCGTCCGCATTGAAGAAATCCTCCCAAGCGCGGACCGCTTTCGGGTCGGCGACCATATCCTCTTTGCGCTTCTCGGCATCCGTCGGGCCGGGCGCGTTCGCGGCGACCCAGTCCCGCAGTGTCTCAATGTCTTTGCCGGCAAGTGCCGTCAGTCCGAACGGCATACCGATCGCGGGGTTTGTCTCAATCTGCGCCGACAGGGCCTCCGGCGTCGCGGGGCATCGATGCTCATAGCGCTTGGCGTAGAGCGGCATAAGGGCCTTCCGGGAAAAGCCCGGCGTGTTGTGTTTGGCGCCCGCCTCGATCATCTGAGTCAGCATCGACCGGGACAGGTTCTCTTCGCGGGAGCCGCCCCGGGACAGCACGGGAAAAAAGCCGCGCTTGCGCCACTCCTCCGTGGTCTTAACCACGTCCATGCCGGTACGCGCATACGCGTTGAGATGGTTGGAATAGGGGTTCTTACCGAACCCCCCGCGCTCGAGTCCACGAAACGACGAGAGCTTCAGATTGCACGGGGAGCCGAGACAGCCGTGGCAGGCCACGCACCTCTTGTTGAAGAGGGGCTGGATGTCGTGGATGTAGCTTGGAACCTTGTCCTTCGTTTCGGCCGTGGCAGGCGCGGCTTCCTCCGCGGCACTCGCGGTCGCGAACAGCAGTGCCAGGCTTAAAGCCATCAAACGTCCTGCTTCGCGCACGGTGAGTCTCCCGCCCGATAGATTGCTCGATGAGATTCGCGCCGACCCCTTCATGCTCGCTCCGTCTAGTGCGTTGCCCCTGCCTTGGTTGCGGTCTTCTTCGACGCCGCTTTATTTTCGGTATTGGTGCGCTGCTCGACCGGCCTGCCGTTACGTCCGAGATTGCAGGCGCTGTTGACGAGTGCGAGATGCGAGAAGGCTTGAGGGAAGTTCCCGCATAGCCGTTTGGCGTCCGTGTCGTATTCCTCGCTCAAGAGCCCGAGATCGTTGGCTAGGCCGATGAGCCGCTCGAACAGCGCGATCGCGTCCTTCTCACGCCCCATCATCAGATAGGCGTCAACGAGCCAGAAGCTGCAGGCGAGGAACATGCCTTCGCCGGGCGGGAGCCCGTCATTGGCTTTCGAGGTGTCGTAGCGCTGAACGAGGCCGTCCTTCATCAACGTCTTCTCGATCTGCTCGACTGTTCCGACAATGCGCGGGTCTGTTGCCGGGAGGAACCCCATGGCGGGAATGAGCAGCAGGCTGGCATCGACTTCCGTGGAGCCATAGGAGCGCACGAAGCTGTTTAGGTCCGCGTTGTAGCCCTCTTCGCAAACCTGCTTGTGGATCGCCTCGCGAGTCTTGCGCCAGCGCTCGATGGGGCCTTCCAGCTTGAAGCGCTCGGCGCTGCGGATGGTGCGATCGAAGGCGACCCACGCCATGACTTTCGAATAGACGAATTGCTCGGGGCCGCTGCGGACTTCCCAAATGCCCTCATCAGGTTTGTGCCAGACGTCCTCCACCTGTTCGATGATGGCAAGCTGGAGGTCCCAGCCCGACTGCAGGGGCGCCAGTCCGCCCTTGCGCGCCTGGTGCACGGCATCGAGCATTTCGCCGTACACGTCGAGTTGCACCTGATCGTGCGCGGCATTGCCGATCCGCACGGGCGTCGAATTCTCGTAGCCCTTGAGCCAAGGCAGCTCGACCTCGTACAGCCTCCGCTCGCCCGCGATTCCGTACATGATTTGCATCTGTTTCGGACTGCCCGCGACGGCGCGCAAAAGCCATTCGCGCCACGAGCGCGCCTCGTCGTAGTAGCCGGTGTTCATGAGGGCGAGCAGCGTCAGGGTCGCATCGCGAACCCAGCAGTAACGGTAGTCCCAATTGCGCGGGCCGCCGAAGTGCTCGGGCAGCGACGTGGTCGCCGCCGCCACGACGCCGCCGGTCGGCTCATAGGTCATTGCCTTCAGCGTGATGAGCGAGCGCTTGACGATGTCGGCGTAGGGGCCCTTCGTCGTGCACTTGGAGGTCCAATTTTTCCAAAACGCCTCCGTGCCATGGATCAAGGACTCGGCGTCGAACTCCACCGGCTCGGGCGTCCAAGACTCCGTGTAGGTCAGGGCGAACGACTCCGTCTGGCCCTGCTTCACCTTGAACGTGCCTTTGGTCTTGAAGTTCTCGCCGCGCAGTTCGATGGACGACTGCAAGACGATCCGGCTTGGCCCCGCGATCATCCGCAAACGGCCGTCGGGCATCGTGGTGACCCAGGGCACGGACTCGCCATAGCCGAAACGCACGATGAGTTCGCTATCGAGTTCGATCGTGCCTTTCTCGCCGACCACAAGCCGGATGACGTTGGGGTGCTTCTCGCACGGATACATGAAGTCGATGAGCGTCGCCGCGCCGGTCTTCGTCTCGAAGCGCGTCTCGAGAATCAGCGTGTCGGGACGGTAGCGGCGTGTGACCTTCGCATTCGGATCGGTTGCCGCGATTTGCCAGCGCCCGTTGTTCTCGTCGCCGAGCAGGCTCGCGAAGCAGGCTTCGGAATCGAAACGTGGTAGACACAGCCAGTCGATGGACCCGTTCCGGCCGACGAGCGCGGCCGTCTCGCAATCCCCGATCAGGGCGTAGTCTTCGATGGGAAGAGCCATGGCGGTGCGACTCTAAAGCCCGGGACTCGACTGCATCAAGCCGCCATCCACGATCACCGAGGTGGCGGTCATATAGCTCGCGCCGTCGCCGGCCAGGAAGGAAACGACGGAGGCGATCTCCTCCGGCTTCGCCATGCGGCCGAGCGGGATCGCCGCGTCCAGCTTCTTGAGCTTCGCGGGATCGTCCATCGTGCTCGTGTTGATCGGGGTCTCGATTGCGCCGGGTCCGACGCCGACGATCAGGATATCGTGCGGTGCGAGCTCGACGCCCGCGGTTCGTGTGAGCATCCGCATGCCGCCCTTGGAAAGGCAGTAGGCCGTATTTCCCGGCATCGGCCAGTCCTCATGGACCGAGGTGATGTTGATGATCCGTCCGCCGTTGCCCTGGCTGATCATCTGTTTGGCGGCGAGTTGCGTTGCGAAGAACGCACTCTTGAGATTGATGTTCATGACGGCGTCGTATTGGTCTTCGGTGGTGTCCAATACCGACGTCCGGGTCTCGATGCCGGCGTTGTTCACGAAGATGTCGAGCTTGCCGAATTTGGCGACCGCGCCCCCGATCAATTTCTCCAAGTCGGGGACCTTGCTGACATCGGCGTCGATACCGATGCACCGGTCACCGAGCGCCGCGACCTTCTGTTCGAGCGCGTCCGTGGCTTCGGGGTGGGCGACGTAGTCGATCACGATGTTCACGCCATGCTTGGCGAGCTCGAGAACGATCGCCTTGCCGATGCCCGTATTTCCGCCAGTAACGATCGCGACCTTGTTCTTCAGGGGCATTTACAGTCTCCAATTCAGGGAAGGTTTTTCACATTCCACTAACGCTGTAACCGGAACGATATGAACGCGAGGTCAAATGGTCGGCATCCAAACTAGACATCGCGGATCGCATCGGCAACGGTGCTGGCGTGTAAAAACCTCGCGAATCAACAAGTCCACCACCGGACTATCCGACTCACACGTTAAAGGAGTGCATCATGTCCGCCCAATATGACGTGATCGTTGTGGGGAGTGGTGCCGGGGGAGCGAGCGTCGCCTACAAGCTCACGCTCGCGGGCAAGCGGGTGCTCCTGCTCGAAAAGGGGCCCTACCTTCCACGCAATTCCTCCACCCTGGACGTGCGCAGAGTCTTCATCGACGGCGTGTTCAAGAACCACGTGCCGTGGCTCGACAGCAAGGGGCGCGAATTCGTCCCTGGCGAGTTCTACAATGTGGGCGGCAAGACGAAATGGTATGGCGCGGCTCTGTTTCGCTTTCGCCCCGTGGAGTTCGAGGCGGAGCCTGATTTCGACCTGCTCGGCTGGCCATTCGGCTACGAGGAGTTGGAACCCTATTACGACGAAGCGACCGAGTTCCTGCGGATCACGACGTTCAAGAACGAGCCGCAGCTTCAAGCCCTGCTCGACAAGATCACGACGGCCGATCCTGGATGGGAATTGCACCAGCTTCCGCTCGGTCTGTCTCACGACATCGTCAATCACCCGGAAGAAGAAAAACACTTCGACGGTTTCGCATCGCCTTCGGGATTGAAGTCGGATTCAGAACGCAACCTGATCGACCACATTCGCGACAAGCCGAACTTCAAACTGATCGCGGGTGATCCCGTATCGGCGCTCGTGTCCGCGCCGGGCGACTCCCGCAAGATCATCGGTGTTCAGTGTGCGGACGGGTCGACCTACGAGGCTAGCACGGTGGTGCTTGCGGCGGGTGCGATGAGTTCGCCACGGATCCTCCAGGACCATTTGCATGCAAACGGCTTCTCGCTCGAGTGCGGCGATCTCGTCGGCGCGAATTTCAAGATGCACATCAACTCCGCGCTGCTCGGCTTTTCGCCGTTCGTGGATCACGACATGCTGCGCAAGACGGCCGTTCTCTACAACGACCGCTTTCCTCATTCTTCGATGCAGTGTCTCGGCTGGATCGATGCCGAGCTGCTCGCGGCCCAGGTTCCACCCGAGGTGCCGAGTTTCGTGGACAAGCTGCTCGGTAAGAGGGCGATCGGCTTCTGGGCCACAACCGAGGATTCGTCGAGCCCCGAGAACCGGATCATTTCGGGCGGTCCCGGCGGTCGGTCCATCATGGACTACAGCCTGGACCGCATCCCGCATTCCGTGAAAGAGCACCACGCGTTGGTCGATGCCTGGATCGAGCGGCTCCTGGCGGCTGGGCTCGTTGGCTTCAACAAGTATATGGGCATGGCCGGCACGGCCCACGCGTTGGGCAGCATGGTGACTGGCGACGACCCGGCGCGTTCGGTGGTCGATCCGCACGGCAAGGTGCACGGGATGGAGAATCTATATGTCGGCGATGGCAGCCCGCTGCCTCGCGCAAGCCGAGTGAACCCGTCTTTGACTATCTACGCGTGGGGTCTTCGCCTTGGGGCCCATCTGGCCGCGAAATAGGCGCTGCGCGCAAATTGCTACTTCCAGCCGCAGGTCTCGTGACGCTAATTTCAGCCTCGACGGCTGATCGTGGGGGATGCTAAGGCACGGAACTACGATTGAGGGCTTTGAGTTGGGCTTGGGGGGAGGCCGATGCAGGACGCAGGGGTGAACGAGCACGACGCGGAGCCGACGGAACCGAGCTGGTATTTGAGCCGGGACGGCCAGCAGCATGGACCGCTTTCGGACCGTGAGTTGTCCTTGTTCGCCGAGGGCGGCAATTTTCAGCCCGGCGACCTTCTGTGGACGGCCGGTCTCGACGAATGGAAGCCTGCCGATGCGATCTTCGGGCTCGCCCCGACCGACGACGAGGCGCTGGTATCCGAGACCGCCGTCGAGGACACCGAGTTCCTCCCAGACGACGAAGACGATATCTCACCCAATTCCCTGCTTGCCTCCGAAGCGCCCCCGGCCGCCGATGCCGTGGCACCCGAGGCCGGGGCCACAGCCAGTGCGGCCGCGCGGCGCTATGACGGGTTCGACGACGATTCCCTCTTTGACGATCCGCTCGACGATCATGTCGGAGAGCTCGCGAAGGCCCTGCGGGGAGAGGCCGAGGCTCCTAAACTGTCGTTTCAGGAGCAGCTCGTCGCCGACCTCAAGACCTTCGGCGGCTTCTGCGCCTATCTCTGGGCGGTGTTCGTTGTGCTGACGGTGCATGCTGTGGTCGGGAGCGCCGAATACGGTGTCGGGCTGAGCTTCTTCGTGCTCACCACCATCAACGCGTTCGTGCTGATGCGATTGATGCCGCTGGCGGAGCGCCACAGCTTTTTCCAGAACCTCGCGCACAAGCCGCTGGTCTATTCGATCGCCTACAAAACGCTCATGTTCGTCACGGCCTTGGTCCTGGCCTATGCGGTGGAGATGGGGGTGCTGGGCTTTGCCGGCATCGGGGAGGGCTTCCTGAGCCTCGGCGGCGGATTGGGCGGCATGCTCGCCTGGTGGCTTATTTTCACCGTGGCCCTGTTCCCGTATTTCGCCTTCCGCGAAGTCGAGGCCGCGGTCGGCGCGGACATGATGCGCAAGCTCCTGTTGGGGCGGATGTAGGCCGGTGACCGTGTTGGCCTGTACAAGACTCTACGGGTGATGGAACCCGGAAAAGGAACGACGCATGCCGATAATTGTTCTGCTGCTGCTTGCGGCCATGGTGGCGACATTCGGGTTTTGGGGCACGCTCAAAGGCATTCTCGGCGCGATCGGGGTCGTCGTGCTGCTGGGCCTACTCGTTCTTCTCGCCGTGTCCTTTACCGCCGCGTGGATCATGCGGCGGTAGCGGTCCGCCCGCGTCGATCGGCGTGTCGATCGCCATGCCTAGTATTTGTACCGGCTTCCCGTGACGGCGAAGTAGGCCTCTTCGAATTGGTATTTCTGGAAGATGCTTGCCGTGGCGGTGATGGCGCGGCCGCAGGCGTGCCGCGCTTCCTCGATCTCCTCTGGAGACAGTGTCTGCCCGTCGTCGACCTTTTCGGCGGCGGCCAGGCAAAGTTCGCCATCGGCGGCGGATGCCAATGCCGGCCTAGGGTGGGCGGTACTTGCGCTTGCAAAAAGGACGATCGCGGCAAATGCCCGGGCGCGCATAGGTACCTTCATGGGCACCTTCGCGGCTACTCGGCCGCGAGCCTCACATACTGTCCATTGGCCACCGGGCAGGCGGCCCATAGCTCGCGCAGCGAGTCGACGAGATACGCCATCTGGGCATCGGTGTGCACGGGCGAGGGCGTGAGGCGCATGCGCTCGGTACCACGCGGCACCGTCGGGTAATTGATCGGCTGCACGTAGATTCCGTACTGGGTGAGCAGCGTATCGGTGACCGCCTTGCAGTGGACAGGATCGCCGACCATCACGGGTACGATATGGCTCTGGTTATCCATCACGGGCACGCCCACATCCGCCAGCATGGTCTTCAGCGTCTGCACGCGTTCGCGGTGGCGAGCCCGCTCCAACTCCGACCGTTTCAGGTGGCGGATCGAGGCGAGGGCGCCGGCCGCCACCGGCGGGCGCCAGGGACGCGTGAAGATGAAGCCCGGTGCGTAGGAGCGGATGGCGTCGCAGCAGGCCTTGCTGGCTGCGATGTAGCCGCCCATGACGCCGAATCCCTTGGCGAGGGTCCCGTTGATGATGTCGACGCGGTCCATCACGCCTTCCAGCTCGGCGATGCCGCCGCCGCGCGGGCCATACAGGCCCACGGCGTGAACTTCATCGAGATAGGTCAGGGCGTTGTACTTGTCCGCCAGGTCGCACACCGTGCCGATCGGCGCGATGTGACCGTCCATGGAGTAGACGCTCTCGAAGGCGATCAGCTTTGGCGTGTCCAGCGGGACCGACTTGAGCAAGTCCTCGAGATGCTCGAGGTCGTTGTGCCGGAAGATATGCTTGGGGCCGCCGCCGTGCCGGATGCCTTCGATCATCGAGGCGTGGTTCTTCGCGTCGGAAAAGATCTGCAGGCCCGGAATGAGGCGCGTCAGCGTCGACAGCGTCGCGTCGTTGGCGATGTAGGCGGAGGTGAAGAGAAGCGCCGCTTCCTTGTTGTGAAGGTCAGCCAGCTCGCCTTCCAGTTCCACGTGGTAATGCGTCGTGCCGGAGATGTTGCGCGTGCCGCCGGAGCCGGCGCCGACCTGATCGATCGCCTCGTGCATCGCGTCGCGCACGGCCGGATGCTGGCTCATGCCCAGATAATCGTTGGAGCACCAGACCGTCACATCCCGCGTGCCGCTCTCGGTATAATGGTCGGCGACGGGATAGGCGCCGCAGCGCCGCTTCAAATCTGCAAATACGCGATACCGGCCTTCTTGATGCAAAGACTCAAGATGCTGGCGGAACTGATTCTCGTAGTCCATGTGTCTCCGTTTCCCTAGACCCTTGGCGTTCGCCAACGCCACCCAGCAATTGGTCGAACGGAATGGAGAGCCTGAGCAGCCCGGTTGGCACAAGTTCTTGTAGGGCTTGCGTAAAGTCCTAACCGGTACTGAAGCCTTCCTGCTAACTAGCCCAATCCCAGCATCATCACAAGGACAACAGGCCGCTCAAGTGTCGACCCAATGTCGCATGGCTTTCACAATTGTGTTTGAGGCATCTCAATTTCCGTGAAGCCCGGCCGGGGCGGCGCTGGAGTCCGCACCGATGGAGGGTCTTGCCGGGTCAGTCTTGCCGGATCAGTCTTGCCGGATCGTGTCCCGAATGGCCTGAAGAAACACGCGGCGCGAGAAGGGCTTCTGAAGCACACGGTGGTGCCCGTAGCGGCCCGCTACGTCGCTCGGGTCGTAGCCGGTGGCGAAAACGTAAGGCAGTCCTCGGGCTTCCAGGGCATCGGCGACCGGGTAGACCAATTCGCCCGCAACGTTGAGATCGAGGACTGCGGCGTCGACGTCATTGTCGCTCAGCAGCCTCAGCGCCTGTCCTACCCGGCTCGCGGGGCCGACGACCTCGCACTCGGATTCGACGAGCATGTCCTCCAACTGGAGTGCGATCGGCGCCTGATCCTCGACGACCAGGACGCGAAGTCCTTTCAAGGGCTCTGTTTTTCGAGAAGACATAGTCTTGGCCGCCCTAATTTCATCCCTGGAACGATTTGATTGATTTTTGGGCCCTTGGCCGTCCGACCGCCAAGGCAACAGAACACAGGCGACTCAATACAGCCGACCTGACCAAGACTAACGCCACGAAACCAAGCCCCGAATGAGGCCTCGCTGCCCAACCACGACGGGGCCGGGCTATGCACGTCCCGCCTCGGATGCCCGAGCCGAGCCATAATTTCTAACCCATACCGCACCCCATCGCGACCCAAAATGAGCCACCCTGAAGGGGTAACAGCTTGACCCATAGAGGCGAATCCGGAGTGCCCTGAAATGTATCCGGATCTGGACACGAATTGTGCACAGGCGGCTGACAGGCAGTTGAGCTGCAGCGCCAAGTCCGGTCATACGGGACCAGGCGTGCAAACCCGAGATGCCCCAGATAAGTTACTCATTTTGCTCCCAGATTCGTGCCCGCGTCGACATGTCGGCGACGCGAGACAGAGCGAATATCTCGTGGCCTAAATGTCACAACTGGGGCGAAAAGGGGCTCGCACGCTTTGTTAGCAATTTACCTTCGGAGGGGATCGCGTATAAGCAGATATTAGAACTCTCTGCTGGCGGAAACTCGTCAATATTTTTGGCGACAGCAAAGCCGGTAAGGCACTGAACCGCCGCAGAACGAGAGTTTTGGATTAGTCAATTTTGGCCAGGGAAGGTGGACATGGAGATGTTTGGGGGACTGACAAGAACATCCAGCCGCATTGCCATTGCAG